>NZ_JANFYP010000030.1:0-38978 GCF_024460535.1 Blautia sp. MSK.18.38
TTTATCATAGAAGAACCTTCTAAACATTATTTTACAGAAAAAGTTTCATACTCTCGGCATTTCTGTGGTCAGGTAAACGCCGTCCTGCAATAAAATCTCTTTCGCTTACAATGGAGCAACAACCATTCCGTGTACCTGGGCCGCATTTTAAGATACACGCTCCTGGTGACCAGTTCACTTTCTCCCATCCGGTCAGTGAAACAGAATATGCATTAACTGTACAAAAATTGGAACAGCAGACGCTTTCTCAAAACCACGTGGGCTCTGACCGTTGGTTGTATCCCACACATTTTATCACTATGAGCTATACACTTTCTCCTGAACCAGACAATGACATTTCGATTCATGATTGTGCAGATAGCGATAAACCTTTAGAAGTTGTACCTGCAACAGACTCCTTTACACCGGAAATGCAAAACGATATTGCCTGTATTGACATTATTGGTGGTGCAGAGGAGCCAACTGTAATCCTGTATAGCGACAGCAATCAGGCAAATCTCCATGTTGCTTGTTCCGCTTTACACTTCAAACCAGTATCAGACGACACTGAATGGCGAATTGAGTTTAACATTATTCGTTCTTCGAAAAAAACATTTTTGCTTATATAATGCATATTCCACTTCAGTTTGTTTAACTTATTTCTAAAGAAATTAACAACTCTCGCCATGTAAAGGGGGATGTCGTATCAATACGCCATCCCCGCTTTTTCTGTCTTACTGGTCTATTTCATATAATTCTTCAACATAAATATTTCCGTCAGGCAGCTCCTCCGTTTTCTGTGAGATCAGAGTGCCTTTTTGTGAGTATGCATAAGCCACCGATGATCCCACAAGCAAAACTCCTAAAGCACTGAGTATTATAATCTTTACCTTATGTTTCATATGATTAGACTCCTTTCATTTTCTATATGGCTGATAAACAATCATGCATAACCTCCTTTGCCAAAATTTGCCATCTATATAATTAATCGTATTTTTTTGCATAAGGTAACACATTTTATAAAATTTTATCTCTTTTATATCAATCAGCCCTCTCCCCATCGGAAACCTCAATTATCGTCGTCTCACCCTGTCGAAAAACAACTTTTCCAAGCGAAGTTAATAATTCGCTATTGATCTCTCCATACTTCTCAGCTTCACAACTGCCGATGAATAAATAGGAAATCTTATACTTTTCTATCAAAGATTTTATTTGCTCAGCGTTGCTTGAAGTGTATATGGTCTGCACCTCTTCTTTTCGTTGATTTTCCTCTTTCAGATTATTTCTCCACAGCCATTCATGCACATACCAGCCTAAAACCGTTGGTAGTCCTGTCATTGCCGAAACACGGTTATCATAATCCTTATAACTGTCCCCACTGGCTTCAAGAACAGCAGGTTGTCCATTGACATTATCATTCAGCCAGCGGATTCCAGCTGCATCATCAGGAATCGCATTTTCCAAATAATTCGTTGCGTTCAATGTCTGATATGCACTTCTTTTCGGGAATCCTCCAAACCAATGAATGATTGCATTTTCCAGGTATCCGCAAGTTGAGATCAGAAGCAGGATCGCAATGATCCCTGTCAGGACCTGACGTCTTGGGCACCTCAGCAGTCCTTTACATATTATAGCATTGTCAGTACCATTACATCTTTTTATTCTGGTTGCTGTAAATGAAACCAATATATATGCCATCATAATTCCAAACATGATATATGCCTGATAAGTCAGCTTGAACATGGTATTGGCTCTTGGAGCTGTTTTTTCATAAATGTCCCGTACATAAACAATTTCAGGAATAAAGATCAGTCCCATAGCACAAAGTACAAGAACTAGTCCATACAAATCAGGATACTTTACATCACTAAAAAAACTTCGAATTTTTTTATCTGGCAATGTTCGTATTTTTTTCAGAATTCCGATAACAAATGGCACGCAGACCAGAAATGGGAATGCCCATAATACACAGAACTGGTAAAAAGCAGTATGTATTTTTACTACTCCGATTCCTTGAACCATCACATTTTGAAAAGTTAAATGGAACGGAAGTGATGCGAGGAAAGCAACTGTCAGCAGTTCCCCCCACTGTATCACACTCCATTTCAATGCTGAACTTATAAAAGAATCAGAGGAATAACGTTTCAGATTTCCGAAAAGCAATACTCCGCAACTCACAACGTAATAGATCATAAAATCCCAGGTATTAGAAAAAAGGAACATTCCCAGAAACAGTCCGAGAAATCCGATTTCTCTCTGTCTCCAGCTTTTTCCTGAATTTGTCTTCATCCATGAATATAGGATTCCCAGTACCGTCAGGACCAGAAAGACATTTATTACATGAGCATGAAGATCTCCCAGTACAAACGAATAGGACGGAAACTCATGGATCGTCTCATCCCCAGTCACAGCTGGATCAAAACCTATATAACGGGTAGAGTTTGGAAACCAGTAATCTGTTTTTATTTTCATCAGTCTGAGGATGATTCCATAAATAATATAGTGGAGATTCCCACTCATAGACACCGCCATCCCTGCCAGGATACCACCAAGCTCTAAAGACCATTTTCTCCCAGTCCTTAATTTGTCCTTCAGCATCTGGCGTACCAAACTAAAGGGAAGAACAAAGGCAAAAGCGGCAACCATCGTCCTCATCAGATTATAAGTGATCTCCACGCTTGTCCCGGTCAGCTTCGTAAGGAATACGGCAAGATACTGTCCACCATAATAATAATTAAAAGACTTTCCGGCAAACCACATATCCTGGGCTGGTAAGGTTGTACTTCTCATCATGGACTGCATAAAACCAAAATCCATATATTTTTCCGTTCCATGAGCCGCCGGATGAAATCCCGCCAGATATGTCCAGAAAAGAAACACCAGAAAAAACAGAATTTCTTCCCGGTAAACCAGGGTTGTCTGTTCCCAGGGAAGAGAATTCGTGATTCTGTTCTTACATTTGATTCCATACAAAATACTGCCCAGACAACAAATAATCGTGATAATAACACAGCTTATGCCTGTAAATGGAGTGATTTTTAAACAGGCCAGCAGCCACTGCACATATCCGCATACAGCGACTGCCAGTACTTTAGAAAACATCCAGCCATTATCATCAAAGCCCATGAATATCCTGAATGTCACTGGCATAAATACCAGTCCTAGCAGGCATATCATTTCCCACCAGGTCAAAAATGTAAAAAAGTCAGAACCGAGGAGCCAGTAAGCAGTACCTACTAATAAAACAGCTGGTGCAATCTTTATCAAATAATTTCGTTTTATCTTCATTATCTTCACATCTGTACCCTTTCCTATTTTTGTTATTCCTGGTTTAAAATACCATTTTCTTCAAGGGTTCCTGTAAATATGGAATACGCTCCCTTTACTTCATAGTCATTGGAAATTTCACCTTCATATTCGACAGCTACAAGATCCCCTGCTTTGACTTCTCCGCTTTCAATCCATCTCCTTACTTTTATATCATCTGTATATACCTTATATTTCTTTCCTGCTTTTGATTTCCTGCATAAAATAGTATCATCAACCATAATGTATCCATTTCCAATTTCTGTAACAGTTCCGGATATGGTTGGCAGACTGGTACTGGACTTTGTTTCCGTGGAATGTTTTTGTATATAACTGATGATCTGTCCTGCTGCCTCTTTTCCAATAAAATAACTATATTCATAATCAAAAATATTAGTAGCAAAGTAACCATCCTCAGAAATGTAGACCACCCGGTTATAAACACCCAATGCTTCAGAAGTTGCCGCAAAAGCCAGATATCTTCGATTCTCTCTTTCAAAGAAATCACTTGTATCATCAATCTTTGCATCGCCACAATCAGAAAGGATCTGCCATATCTTTTCATCATTATCCAGCAAGAGCTCCTCTTTCTCTTCATAACCTTCACATTTCGTCACATAATTTAACTCTATGTTTTGAGAAAGCTCATAAAGTTCCAGTAACTTACCTAACGTATCTGGAGCCGCCGCTTCATCAGCCGCATAAACATAAAATCCGTCCTCATTGCCTACGGCGATCATCAGTTCCTCTGATATGCCCTTAATCTTCCGCACTTCAAATGTTTCCGTGTATGTCTTTCCTGTATCAGGATCAAGCCCTTCTGCCACACAGGAGCCAATTATCTCCCCCATTACCTCTGTATGAATAGAATTCTGACTTTTCGCAATAAACTGTTTTCCATTAAATTTAACAACAGGATACTTTTCAGCAGGAGTCTTGTATTTCCATGGCCATTCTATGGCTCGTTCTTTTTCAGAAACATGATATTTATATTTACTTTCAGCTATTGTAGCAGTCCGTAAAAAATGTGGAACAAGAATGCTTGCAATCATAACCAGCACCAAACAGGCAGCAACCGGCATCCATTTAATCATAGGATTATGCCTTTTCCTCGGCTGTAATGCCTGGGTAATGTATTCATCATCTATGTTTCCGAATAATTCCAAAAAACTATATTCATCCTTTTTCATAGTCGCCCCTCCCTTTCTAATATCTTTTTCAATTTCCTTTTATTCCTCAACAAATTCTGCTTAATTGCCCCTTCTGACATCTTATGTCTGGTGGCAATATTTTTAATAGATTCCATTACCCAATATCTCTGAACAAAAATATCCCTGTCCCTGTCAGATAAACTCTTTAGAAAATCATTGATAATTTCTATCAGTTTCTCAGCTTCCATATGTTCATCTAAATTATACATTGTGGCGGTATTTAAACTTTCTACCTCTTCCGTTATCTCTACAATATGCATGTCCATTCTTTTTACTGCATATTTTTTTCTTAACATATCAATTGCAAATCCCCTTGTGATTTTTCCTAAGAAAGCTACCAGTCTTGGAGGTCTTTTGGGTGGGATATAACGCCATGCCGCAAACCATGTGTCATTTACACACTCTTCGGAATCTTCCCGGTTCATAAGAATCTTCCATGCAATAGAATAACAAGTAGAACGATACTTCTTATCAACCAATTGTATTGCATTTTCATCTCTGCTCCAAAACAAATCTATAATATAATTATCTTCCATACACTTCCCTCCGATTTCGTATTTTCAAATAGCCTATGTAAATATCATAACAAAAGTCTTACATAATAGATATCGTATTTTCTTTGCATGGGTTACACTTTTTTTAATATTTTTTTTAAATAATGAAAAAAGACGTAAGTCACTTCATTTTAATGATGTAACTCACGTCTTCTTTACATTTGCTTTTATATAAAAATACAATAAAAATCTGATTATCCGCTAAAACACAGTATCTATCAACATTTTCAAGGGAACAAATACATCAATTTACTACTAATGAATGGGCCTTGATAGATGTTACTATCATAGAATCAACCGATATAATCCAAAACATTCGTTTTATCATATAATTCACAAAATGGAACACTCATAATAATGAAAGCTATTCAACTAGAACATCTGGAATATCAGAAATTTATATAGATGGATGTAGTAGTCCAGGATTTTTTGATAAAACTACTTTACATAATTATTTGGAACAATATCCTCATTCCATTCAAGTAAAACTTTATCCTTTCATATCACCCGATATCATCGTACATTTCGGGTCTGATTATGAGAATGTAATGAAATTTGATGTGAAATAGTATTTTGTTTCACGCTTTGAAATTTGAAAGATTTGATGGCTTTAATTATAATTTAGGTAGGAACTACACACGAATCACAAAATTTTATGATACTATACCAGTGGAGGTGGTTTTATGCAGCACATTTTAATTGTTGAGGACGATTTAGATATTCAAGATCTTTTAAGAAACTTTTTGCAAGAAGTTGGATATGAAATTACGATTGCAAGTGACGGCATGGAAGCTATTGCACTGTTTTCATCCGCTCGTTTTGACTTGATATTGTTGGATATAATGTTGCCTAAAATTGATGGGTTTACAGTATGCGAGCTAATCCGTAAACAATCACAGGTTCCCATCATTATGCTGACTGCTCTAAACGGAGAAGAAGAACAAATCAGAGGGTTAGATTTGCAAGTAGACGATTATATTACAAAGCCGTTTTCCATGCCAATATTAATTCGTAAAATAGCTGCGGTTTTACGGCGGAGTACAATGAAACCAAATCAAGAACATCAAACAATATCCTATAAAAACTTGATTTTGGATTTAGACAGCTACTCTGCTTCAATAAATGGAGAAACCCACGAATTGACACAGCGGGAATTTGAGATTTTACGGGAATTACTTTTGAATCAAGGGCGCGTTCTTACCCGGCAAAATCTGTTGGATCGCCTTTGGAAATATGATTTCTACGGGGACGAACGTGTTGTTGATACACATATCAAGAATTTGAGAAAAAAACTTGGTATCGACTTTATCCAGACAATCAGAGGGGTGGGATATAAAATTGATAAAGAAAAATAAGAGCAGTTTGTTTATAAAGATATTCATTGTGACTTTTTTGTTGACCAGCCTTTGTTGCATGATAACTTACGGGGTTATCTCATGGCTTATCCCAAAAACTTATAGCACAACACTTGATGCAAGTTTAGATAGTGCAGTCAATTCACTTCTCACAGAAGTTGAAAATCTCACCCCCATGGAAAGTGGAAACCTTTTTGATGAATTTGTAATAAATCAAAATGGTGTGTTAATTCAATTATTTGATTCCTTAAATCGTGAAATTGAACTACCGTCACAAAACAGCATGACATTTCCCGTTTTCGTCACAGGTGGTGTAGCAATTGAATGTGCCGATCCAGCGGCATATCGGGCCACGCACAGTTATATCTTTACATTTGTAGATTCGGATGATGTCTACACATTAACAGTCGCAGGTAGTGCACAAGAAGTTAATTTGTTAAAGGATACTTTGGGTGGTATTTTTATTATTCTGCTTTTTGTAATTCTGTTAGTTGCTGTACTGGCCTCTATCGTATATTCTCATTATGTAACCAGGCCAGTTCTGCGTATCAATCGTGTATCAAAAAGAATGGCAGAATTGGATTTTAGTTGGAGATGTGAAGAAAATCGGACAGACGAACTCGGAACATTGGCTCATAGCTTAAATGAAATGTCACAAAAGCTGTCTGCTTCTATGACAGATTTGAAATGTGCTAATGAGAAACTACAAGCAGACATTGAGCGTGAACGTGCATTGGAACAGGCACAATTAGACTTTTTTTCCGCAGTTTCTCACGAACTGAAAACGCCTATTACAGTTATCAAGGGGCAGACCGAGGGTATGATTTTGAACGTTGGGGATTATCAAAATCGTAATAAATATCTGGTGCGCTCTCTGGAAATCATCAATACAATGGAAAATATGGTACAGGAAATTCTCACGGTTTCCCGTATGAAATCGTCAAAAGTCGGGCTTAAAAAAGAAACTATTCAATTTTCGGATATTCTCAAACAGAAATACGCACTGTTTGAAGATTTAATTATCCAAAAAGATATAGATTGGAATGAAAATATTACTCCCGATTTGAGTGTTATTGGGGATAAGGCACTGATACAAAAAGTAATCAATAACTTGATTTCCAATGCGATTTCCTACTCACCGGAGGGTAGCTCAATCTATTTGACTGCCTTTGCGGAAGATGGGACGGTTCAATTTTTGTTGGAAAACACAGGTATTCATATTCCTGATTTAGAAATTCCAAAACTGTTTGATGCATTTTACAGAGTAGAACATTCTCGCAATAAGAAAACTGGTGGGAGTGGTTTGGGATTATACATTGTCAAAACCATTTTAGAACAACATCAAGCAGAATACAGTATAACAAATACCGAAAGAGGTGTTTTATTCACAATTCAATTCTGAAAGCATGAGGCGGCGATAAGCACTGCCCATGCTTTTTTAACTACACATAAAAAACATATTCATCACAATAGTATCCCAAAAAGATTTGGTAATATAAAAGCATCAACAGAAAGGAGTTGTTTTAGATATGAAAAAAAATAACATTAGAATTCTCGCATTTACTATGACACTTTGTGTATCAACGATATTAAGTGCTCGTGCCTCTAACGCTGCTGATACACAACAAGCAAATAAGGTAACCTCAAATAGCTTAATTTCCGAAGAACAAGCCTATGACAGTAGTGACACTTCTTCATCCAACTTAACGGCAGAAGCCTATGAAAATGATGAAGCGATTTCCTCGGAGGAACAGGCTAAAGCTGAAGAAACCCGCAGGAAAGAAATTGCAGAACAGTACTCCGCTTATGAGCCCTATGGTATGACCTATGATAAAGAAAAAGACCGTTTCTTTTATGAAGGTCAGACTGTGCGCTACTTCAAAGATCAGATAAACGCAGAACACGCAAATTCGTTCTTCTTTGAGGATGGCGTTGTAGACGTGGAGCCGATTAAAGATACCAATGGAACCTTAACAGGATTAAAGCAGTCCTCGGATGCTGACTTCAAGGCTCGAACGGAAAAACAGGAAGAAATAAAGTCAGAACTTGCTGCGGCTGGCATTACCGGAAACAGCGGTAGTTTTGAATTGGGTGATCCAAATTATCGTGATAATAGCCTTGATGCCTATACCACATTTGGAATTTTCTATGACCAAACCTCTGGTAACTGGATATATGATGGGAAAATTATTCATATCCTCTATGATTCAGACCACAACACCTACTGTGATAACAGTGCAAGCGATGGTATCAATCTCAAAGTGATCCGTGATAAAAATGGCAACATTGAAAAACTGGTGGAAACAGAGGCTCAAGAACTTGAGCGGTATGTAAAATAAAGCCAGCTCTGCCGCACGACAGCAAAAGCCGTCGTGCGGCAGACACCGTCTCTCTCTAATACATTCCCAATTGAGATTTCAACTGTTTTAAGTGATCTAAAGTTTTTTTTCTTATGTCTTATCGCTTTTTTCTTACATATTCTACAAACTGAGTTTCCCTTTTAGTTAGCTTATCATTATCATATAGTTTATCAAAGTATAAAAGAAATTGATAGACGTTTTCTTTTAATATTTTCCGGACAGTATTTACGCCTCTTCTATTTTGACCTGAAATCTCAATGAAGAAGAATATTTCTTATTAGATAATGAGATTGAGTTTACCAAAAAGATTAATTTATTACTTAAGTGGGTTTGATGTTGAAAATACTTCATTGGTTGGATATTTTCCATTAAATAAAACATGACACATTACACTAATATCCTTTACTCTCGATTATTCGTCAAATAAATATATGCATCTTCCAAAGTGATATCATTATCCGGGACACAATTCTCATTTGGCTTTTCTTTGCTTAATACTTTCATATGAATTCCATTTTCTACATACTGCTTAGATGATATAGAATAATTGGCTTCTAACAAACGGGCTTCTTCTGCATTTTGTACCGTACAATTCCAAACACAGCCCTTTGCATTTTCCAGCAACCCACTCACGCTTCCAGAATATAAAAAACTTCCCTTTTTCATAATGGCAAGCTGTGTACAGGTTGCTGCTAAATCTTCTACTACATGAGTGGAAAACAGCACAGTTCTATCCTTTGAAAAATCAACCAAAAGATTGCGGATCCTGATTCTTTCTTCCGGATCTAACCCGGTGGTAGGTTCATCAATAATCAAAAAATCCGGATTATTAAGAAGTGCCTGTATGAGTCCGACACGTCTCTTCATACCACCAGATAATTGCCGCATTTTTTTATTCTGATGCTCTGTAAGAGAAGTCTTTTCCAGATAATAGGTAATTCTTTGTTCGAGGTCATTTCTGGCTACTCCTGACAGTCCCCCCATATATACAAGACATTCTTTCACCGTAAGATTCGGATATAAGTCAATTTCCTGTGGAAGATAACCAATCTTTTTCTGTATTTTTTCATAATTTCCCTCGTTATACAGAATTCCATCAAGCGAAACCATTCCTTCCGTTTGTTTTAAAACGGTTGTAAGAACCCTCATCAGCGTGGTTTTTCCCGCACCATTCTCTCCCAAAAGTCCGTAAATTCCCTTAGGTATTTCAAGAGATGCCTTATTTACTGCAACTACACCATTTTTAAATCTAACTGTTAAATCATTTATTCTAATACTCATAATCTATCCCCTTTTCTTTAAAGCCATTGGTAATACTGCAAATAAAAGCATACCCACTATAAAAGACACAAGCGTTCCATAAATCCAACTCTCGGACATTAATTGATTAAGTTCACACGAGCTGAAAGAAAACAATCCCAGATTCCCGAAAAATGAACTGCCCTCTTTCGATATAAGACCAATGACAATTCCAAATAAACATCCTATACCTGCCCACATATTTCCGATCAATGTACACAAAATCACAGAGCATATACTCCAAAGCCAAATGGTTCCGAACATTGCAATGAAAAATAAAAGGAATATCTGAGTGCCCGAAATACCTTCGTTTACACTGCCCGGTTTTTGCCAGAAAAACAAAACATATCCAACACAGGAAAGTATTAATAAATATAATATTTGAACGCACACTCTCTGTGATATTACTTTTAACTGCTTTTTTTGATCATACAAATGAAATACATCGGCACGCTTACTTTTTACTTCCATCAAATATGTGTCACTACAAAAAATAATTGTTAAAAATGCTATTGGAGACTGAATCGCTGAACCGATTTCTTCATAGTATATAATCGGATGAATAGCACACAATATCAGTATAAATGCACATGAATAAAAAATCTTATATAATGGCAGGCAGTTTTTTAGTTCCGTTTTCAATGAACCCTCCTCCTTTTCCAGATTGTAACAGAAATACATACTAATATAACTGATGAAATTACAAGAATAATCTGATTTATGTTTGACATTTTGGCTACATGTGTTTCAAAAAATCTGCCAGGGAATCGCACCATAATAGAGAACGGTCTCATATAATAAATATCATTCTTCATGGTCAGCATATTTGAATATATAATGTATAAAAACAAGATTGGTGCTGCCGGAAGCGGATTTTTAAATATTACTGCTGTAATTGTATAGACACAACATATCATCAAAAGATTTGGAACAATATAGATCAGAGAATTCACGCAAAAATCAATTGGTGTTACTGGAAAGCCCGATTCTAAAGACGTTTTCAAACACAGCATAAAGAATATAACATTCAAAATCACTAATACTCCCAGCATACTAATGAATCCGCTTATTACTTTCCCACATATATATTGGATTGCCGTAACAGGCTTTGTATGTAATAATTCATAGGTACTTTTTCGTGTATCTTGAATAAATAAAAATGATAGCAAGACTGTTGCAAAAAAGGCCATATGCAATCCTGCAAAATCCGTAAATTTTTTTGCAAAGTACCAGGAAAAAGAATGTTCGGATAATTTCTGTTTGATATAATGATTGATTTCTTCTGTTGTCCCCTTATGAATTTCAAGGTCTTCATAAGCATATATTGCGTTATAATAGCCATATTGGGATTCCAGGAACTCAGAAGCAGTCTTTACATCCATATTCTGAATTTTTTTCACTACATCATCCGCTTCTTGCCTGCTAAATCCAAAACCATTTTTGGAGGTGTCCATTAAAGTCTCTCTGATCGTATCTTCCCACTCCCTTCTTCTTTCCTTATCATCAGATGTAGGAATGTAGCCATCCATGACATCGGCATCTCCCAATGCTACATCATTTTGTGTAACCTGTTCATTCGGTTTGATATAATGAATTTGCAAATACGATGACAGACATTGATATATACTGGCGACTATAATAATCAAGCCAATCCACAAAACAGGGTTCTTTAAATAATCAAGTATACTTCTTTTTATGATTGTTTTCATTGTATCTCTTCCTTTCTTTATTTCTTTAACAGCATCATACAAATCAATTCTCAATAAATTCACAACAAAAAAGACTAAAACCACTTTATTTATGATCTTAGCCTTCTAACATATTTTTATTCAGCTTTGAAAAGAGCTTCTACATGAGCACCGCCCTGTCTGGCATTATATATTTTCAAATTTCCTCCATGCTTTTCACAGAAAATACGAGAAATATACATGCCAAGACCAAAATGCTTTAAATCATCTTGTGGATTCTTATGATAAAACGGCTCTGTTACTTTTTCCTCAGTATCCACAAAACCTATTCCATCATCTTCAACAGAAATTATAAGAAAACCATTTTTTTTCCTTATCTGCAGAGCAATACTTTTTTGCGCATATCGAACCGCATTTTCCAGTAAGTTGTCTGTCACTTCCATGACAAGTTCCTCATCCACTTTCACAACGTTTTGTTCCTGTACGCTTTCTACCTTACATAGTTTACTTTCCTTCTTGGACAGCATGACAGCTTCTGTCTCAATCTTTTTTGCCAGCTCCGATAATACTATCTCTGAACATTGCAGTTCCCTCTGTTCTAAATGGGACATTTTTCTCATGTTTTCCGTGAAATGTTCTATTCGGTCAATCTGATACATGCCTGTTTGCAAGATATCCATAATGTCCTCTGTTTTTATACTCTCAGCAGAAATAAACTCTAAGAGCATTTCCTGATACCCTCGCAATATGGAAAGTGGAGAACGTATGTCATGTGCAATTGCATTCCGCAAGACCTTCTCGTCATCAATCATTCGCCACATCTTTCTGTTGTTATCTGCTAAAGCACTCCGCATCATTTCAAATTCTTTACACAACGTTCCCATCTCATCTTTATTTTCATAGGACACATGAAAATCCAGTTCATTATCTGCAATCATTTGTGAGGCATCTTTTAATTCCTGTAGAGGCGTCTTTAACTTGTTTTTATAAAAAAAGAAAACCGTAGCAACACTCCCAACAATCGAAAAAATCAGTACCGAATATGTTTCTATAAAGTCACACATTTCCGAAAGATGATAGTCCAAACGATTCATCTGCGATTGATTAGGTCTTGATATCTCAATCTCGTATTTCTTTCCATGTTGCTGAAACACGTCCGTATAATCTGCATAATCAATATATTTTTCCCATATTTCATTCTGCATATTTCTTGCAAAATGAACTGTAAATGCAGATAACAGAAATGCTGCCGTCAAGCTGATCACAAAATAAAACAGAATTGTTTTTTTCAGTGACAAGTTTCTTATTTTTTCCATCGGTATCCAATCCCCCATACAGTTTCTATGTATTCTTTTTCTGAACAATCCGCTATTTTTTTCCTTATACGCCGTACTAACTCCGTTATCGTTCTACTGTCCCCTTCCGCATCATATCCACAGACTTGTTCATATATACGTTCTTTATCAAACACCTGCCCCGGATGCATGGATAAGAATTCTATAATCTGATATTCAATTTTTGTGAACTCCATCTTGTGTCCAGCTATAGCTACTATTTTTTCAGAATAATCAATCAGCATTTCATCCATGAAGCGGTATTCTGTTTTTTGTTGATGCCTTTCTTCCCTCTTTATGTTTGTAACAATCCTCGCTTCCAACTCCCGAAGACTAAATGGTTTCGTAATATAATCATCCCCACCTGAAAGCAACCCATTAATTTTATCATCTTCATCAACTCTTGCTGTCAGAAATAAAATTGGACATAACACTTTACTGCGTATCAGACGACATACTTCAATCCCATCCATGCGTGGCATATTGATATCCAACAAAATAATATCCGGTTTCATTTTTATTTTATTTAATGCTTCCATTCCGTCTGTAGCCGTAATGGTTTCATATTGTTTCATATTAAAATAACTACAAAGCATTTTCACCAATTCTTTATCATCATCGACAACTAAAATCTTGTATTTCATCCAAACCACCTCCAGTATCCATATTATACGATAAAAAACAATGAAATCACAACAAGAGTACATGAAGAACGTAAGCACAATATATCTTTTTTCTCAATTCCAGCTCAATTTCCCCTCAATGTCTTTTTCCTCCGATTTTCGTATGCTTATCCCACAGCAGAACAGTACCACACCGGTGCGACCTGCTGAATCAATCAATACGAAAACGGAAGTGTTTTTATGCGAGAACTCAGTTTTCGTAAAAACAATCACATACAAAAAGAATAATAAAAATGAAATAGGATTAATCAGCTGTTAGAAAACTGATTAATCCTATTTTGTTCTACATCGACACCAAATCTCAAGTTTGCCTCTAAAAATTCCTGACCTTTAATTAATAAATAGGTAAGTCGAAAACCGACTTACCCACTATAATATGATTTTTATTTACTTCGCCACACACATGTTTTCATCAATCCATTTCTGGATATCGTCTTCGCTTACTTTAACCAAACGGGCAATTTTCTTAACATCCATCCCCTCTTCTGCCATAGAAAGAGCTGTCTCTTTTGCTTTTTTTAGTTCGCCGCTTTCCATTCCTTCGCTATAAATTTTTTCCATCTCATGGCACATAAGCGTGGCCCCTTTCTGCGTGTCTTTTAATTCATGTACCCGTTTTGCAAGAACCGGACTGTGCATTTCATCCGCATTCCTGTTTGTGAGATCATACTATTTTAACCAATCTGTGATATTTTCATCTGTTGCATGGTTCGCATTAAATGGTCTGCACCATTTTGCAGAATATTTCTTTTTGATCTTCACCGCAATTTTTTGTGGTTCTGTAGCTCCGCTGGTTGTAAAAATTGCTGCTTTTTTTCCATTCAGATTTACCCTGTCCAGAAAACTGAATACTGCATTTGGAAATGTTCCACACCAGATCGGGCTTCCTATCAGTATCCTGTCGTATGCAGAAATATCAGGAATCTCCATATCCAGTTCTGGCCGCTCATTTAATAAAATTTCTTTTAATGAGGTAAATACCGTTTTTCTATAAGACATCCGGTAAGATTTATGAGTCTTAATCTCTGCCAGATCTGCACCGGAAAGCTGTGCGATCCGTCCAGCAGCTTCTTTTGTCTTTCCTTTCTGCGAAAAATAGATAACTAATGTTTCCATTTGACAGGCTCCTTTTCTAGTACTATATATTTATGGCTGATGTCTCTACAACTCTGATACAGAATAACTGCTCTATTATAACTGGATATTTACTCTTAAGCACGATATTATATAAATCAGGGCAAGCCCAACAGACCTGCCCATTTATAAATGCGTTCCTTATTTTATTGCACATAGATTTTCATCAATCCATTTTTGGACTTCATTCACATTATGATTTACAGCTTTTGCAATTTTTTCAACAGGCAGACCCATTTCTGCAAGTGAAAGTGCTGTTTCTTTTGCTTTTTTGAGTTCACCACGTTTCTCCCCACTTTCCATTCCCTCGCTGTAGATTTTCTCCATCTCATGGCACATAAGCTCAACCCCTTTCTGCGTGTCTTTTAATTCATGTACCCTCTTTGCAAGAACTGGACTGTGCATTTCATCCGCATTCTTACAATGCAGATCATGCATAAGTCTCCCAAGTTCTGTGTCTTCCTGTTTTCTGGAATTCACATATATAATATGTGCTTCGTCCTGAAAGCTATCATCGGCTTCTTTGATATGCCTGTCAATATGGTAAATAGGAAAGCCATACCCAAGGATGTCATCCCTGGTAATAAAGATCACATAGCTTTCCGGTAATTCATCAAAATCCTGACCCGGATTTAAAGTGTTCATGTCCATCAAACCACTATGGTAACGTGCCCTCTTAGGTGATGCACCTTCATTATCCTGCTGGATCTCCACGTCAAACTGTTTGCCTTCGGAATCTCTGGCAACACAGTCCATGATTGCGGATCGTCCCTGCAGATTCTTATAATCCTTCTGGATGATCTGATCAATTACTTTCAGATCCTGTTTTTCCATAATGACCTGCAGAACATATTCCAGGCATTCTCTCTGTTTGAAAACATTTCTCATAAATATGTCACTCATGAGTGTAAAATTCTTAATAATACCTTTATATCTTTCGTAACGTACTTCCAATCCGTTCTCTGGCACAATTTTTTCATCTGCCACGTTCGCTGTCACCTCCCTCTTTATTCTTTTTATGTTATGAAGAAATTTTCGAAAAAGCTTTTGTTTATTTTATCTTAGCATCAATGAATGACCTTTACAAGACACTTTTTCCCCGAATTGCATCGGGTGTTTTTTAACCTACCCGTTCCACATAGCATACACTGTTTCCCTTGCACTCAAATTCCGGACAAAGGGACAGCCATAGTCTTTCCAGATCATTGATATTCATAGCATCCAATTCTGTTTCATCTTCCTCACCATAAATATTTACAAAACCGATCCGATATATGCCATACCCTTTATGTAGGTTTTTTACTACTTTTCTTCCTGCTCTTCGTATATTCATAAGCTCTCTTCTCTCCTCTCTTCTGCTTCCAGCAAAAATGTATTGCAGGTATAGCTTCCGGAAGCACTGACACCAGCGGCCCCTCCAAGGCTGTCCAGATACTGGCTTCCATTTTTAGATGCAGAAATGTACATATAAAAGTTTGTCAAAACATAGTTTTTATTTTCCAGAACATTTTTATAACTGCTGCTAAGTACAAGCCTTGCTCCAAGTTTTTCTGCTTTTTCTTTTACCAGCATAGCAGTTAAATTTACTGCTTTTCGTATTTCCTGTTCGCTAAGTCCGCTTTGATAATAACGTTCCAAAAACAAAACCAGTTCTTCTGCTTTATTTTCATGTGGTTCGCTTTTGACAGTCACATCAACAAACTCAATCGTCTTCCTTTCATCCGCAGCTACAAAAGATCCCTTTGTCAGACGGAGGATTGCACGAAATACAATTTTACCATTGTGTTTGATAAATATAATTTTTTTATTTGCATCAAAACAGGATAACAGACAATCACAATTTGGACCATTCCGATAGGAAATACAGCTGCGCAGCGGTACTTCTCCTATCTGCATGACCGGAAGCAGGCTGTCCTCTTCCCAGATTTCCCATCCACAATCCACGCGCAGCAGCTTTTCTTTCCAGATTTCTTCTGTATCTCTTTTTATTGGAAAAGCAATTTCCCGTCCCAGATCTCCTCCATGGTATTTCAGCTCCATGAATTTTCCTAATAACTCAGCATTTACGATTCTTCGGATTTCTTCCTTCTTTTTCGGCTGCCTGTTCAGAAAGGAAGTCATGATCTCAGCGCCACCTTCATAAATGAACTTCTGGATATTGGATTTATTTTCCGCGACAAAAGCATCCGAAATATTCAATTCTGTCTTTAAATTCTTCCAGGAAGGATCCTGGGACAGCAGTTTGTCCATCAATGCAGGTAATCCGGAACAGCCATTTAAAAGATTCTGATTATGTAAAAGGAAGTAAACCTGATTATCCTTTGTAAGATCCTTTAAAAGTTCAGTAAAATCCATTAAAAATATCAGAATCCATATGGCTGTTTCATGCCGAAGATCCAGAATGTTTTTAAAATCCTCCTGCATCCATCTGGAAAGCGACTTTTTTGACAAAGCTTCTGCCAAGCACTCAATCTGATTTTCCTCTAATGCATCTGTCAGGCAGTCTCTTTTTATCAACTCACGGATCACCCGAAGACGATCATCACTTTTTGAGTATGCTAAACGATCATACAGGTCTATATAGACTGCTTTTACATTGTACAGGACTTTCAATTCTTCAAATACACGAGGCTTCGAAAACAGTGATTCTTCACTCTTTCTCCAGGGAACTACCATATATTCACAATCCCTTAAATTTTGCTCGTTTAAAGTATTTAGATTCAGGCATCTTTTATAAACCTCTTCATCCAGAATCAACGAACTCCTGTCAAGGTTTATAAGCCTGTCTCCATTCTTTCGCAAAAGTTCCAGGAAATGTTTCTTCCGTTTCGTAATGGCATACAGGATAAGCTCTGTCTTTTCCAAAGTGAGCTCATAAAGATCCATATCTGGAAGCGGATTTCCATACAGAGTGTTCACATAGGCTGCCTTTCCGTTTGAAACCTTTTCAAAATCTGCATCTGGACCTGTCAAAAATCTTATCAGCTTCGGGATATCTGCATATAATGATTCGTTCCAAAGCCATAAGTGAAGAAAAGAGGCCTGCCATTCTTTTGGGATCTGAGCAAGAACCACTTCTAATCCATTCCGGATTTCTTTTGGATGCCGGCTCAGTTCTTCCAGCTGTTTCTTATTTAAACTTTCCGTTTCTTCACAAAACTCTGATAAATAATTTACAAGTTCCATCAGATCCTGTTTCAAAAGTAATGCCAATGATTCCTCATCCTTGAGCAGCTCATAAAGAAGCTCCGTTGAAAAAGCCGGATTTATCAAAAGCATGCGTATCTTTATTCCCGCACGGGCAACATCAAACTCACCAATGCAGGTATCAAGACTTGCTACAAGCTGTTTCTTTAACTCTTCTTCCGGTTCCAGAAAAGCATAATATTTCAGATAAACATATACAATCCGGTCCGGGATTTCTTTATCTGCCAGTACTTTCTCAATCTTTTCATAGGGAAATTCGGACAGCTTTTCATTTCCCGCACATTCTACGATCATTCTGATGCGGTCTGGTTCTAAAATAGAAAAATCCTTTTTGTTCATTTTTCCTAAAGAGATGAGTATTTCCGGATCGTCCATCAAAGAAGAAATCGTCTCCTCATTTAACCCCTCCATCAGACTGGAAAGTTCCTGCTGATTTACCAGTCTGGCCGCATTCATACAGGAATCTTCCCCTTTCTTTCCTATCAGGTTCAGGGGAATTGCTGCATTTTTCATTTCCCTGTAAATATTCATGTGCTTTAAGATTCTTTCGATCATCACGCTACCTCTGCCCTTTCTATTAATTCAGTAATCTCCGGTAACCCCATGCATTCGTCCTGGTATATATTTTCTGCCAGTTTAAGAAGATATAGAGCTTCCTTTTTTGCCATAAGCTTTTTCACTGTTCCTGCAAAATTATCTTTTAAATACGAGGAAACGATCTTACAGTAGAGCTTTTTATGGCCATATGAATAACGACCATTCTTGTAAAACTCATAAATAGACTGAATCTCCTTATCCGTTTTTCTGTTTTCCCGTAATATCTGATTAAACTGCTGTTTGATGTTTTTTTCAGTTTTCCAGTGATCTATCCGTTTTTTCTGTTCCTTTAGCCATTCTTTCCGTTCCTGATATCTTTTCCGATCCTCTTCTGTCATATATTTCTGATACAGGGTTTCTCTTCGATAAGAATCACTTATAAATGGAAGAAGCAATTTGGAAAGCTCATATGCTTCTGACTGTTCCATCCAAAGTGCTGTACTTTCCTTTAAAAGTAAGGCCGTCAGGTATTCTGGATAAATATCCGGATATTCATAAAAAAACTTCTTTTCTACCATTGAAAACAGTTCCCGGTGTTCCTCTTTTCCCAGAACTGGCGAAAAAAATTCGCACTCTCTATGTTGGATAGCATAGTATCCCAAGGAGAAAGTTTCCTTTAAAATCCTCCAGGGGCTTAAGAATTCGCATCCATCCATTCCAATCTCATTGATCAGAAATTTCAGCATAGGATAAGAATGCTCATTACAAAGACCCTTTATTTCACTTTTTAAATATCCTGCCATAAATTCCCAGTTCTTTTCCAAATCTGGCTCTTCATTTTTGTAATCCTTTACAAACTCTTCCAGATACTTTTTTCCATTCAAAATCCCATGCAGGATCAGCCGGTTGAAAACCACATGTAGTTCCGGCTCACTCTTTTTCCAGAAAACCTCCTGGTATCTTTTTCCTGTAAGGTTTTCATAACGTTCCAGATACTTCAGCAAACTTTTCGTACTGTATGTTTTGCCTTTCAGAGTATCTGTAACACACGCTTCAAATTCTTCCGAAGAGAGTTCTTTTACCAGAGTATCCCATTTTTCTTCTGTCAGATCAATGTAGTGCCACTCTTCCGGTTCATTACTTCTAAATGGAAACAACGTAAGAAACGTTTTTACATTTTCCACCCTGAACGTTTCATTCATGCATTTTTCCAGCCGTTCTTTACCGTCGATACGGACAGAAAGTTTCCCATATGTTCTTAAAATCCGTGAACAAAGTACATAAGCTTCTTCTGGATATGTCTCTTTTCCGGGCAAAAATGCCTCTAATACATTCAGCCCAATTTTTTCTGCTGTCAACCCTGAAAGGCTTATCCGATCGGGTCTCTCTACAAAATACATCAGTACAAAATTTAAAAAAGCGGTCTCTTTGTCGGAATATCCAAACATACACATACGTTTTTCCAAAACGGCATCCGCATTTTTAGCATTTATGCCTGTTAACTTTACCAGCAGTTTCAGGATATCCAGATCCTTTTTGCGATACCCTTTAAGCTTTTTCATTACTTTGCCTACCATCCACACGAAAAGATTCCATTCAGTAAATACGGATATCTTCCGGTTCTTTGAAAAGCTGTCAGCAAGTTTCTGTTTTATACCTTCCCACAGTGTTTCATCATCTGGGAGGATGGACATGGCAAACAGCATTTCTTCTGCTCGCTCAAATGGATACGCATGCATGGCCTGTTTCCACCGATTCTTTTCCTTTTCCTCACAGATATAATTGATACTGATTAAAAACAGGTCTTTCTCTCCAAGAATCTGTTTCATCTTTTTCCAAAACAGATCCTTTTGAGTTCCATTGAACATACAGGTCTCCTGCAAAGGCATCATCCTTGCCAGGGCAAGTCCGAGGGTACGGTATGTCTGCTTTGTCAAGGTCAGATGTTCTCCGATGCGCTCCAGGACTTCTCCCGGATAGTGCAGTCCATAAGCGGTTTCCATGTCTACCTTCGGCTTTTCCAGAAACATGTCATTTTCTTTTAATTGCATATAAATTTTATATTTTTCCTCATTAGATGACAGCTTATAGATCAGGTTCGTCATCTGCCGGTACAGGGTAATATCAAGCCATTCTTCATAACTCTTCCATTCCATCCAATTTCCTCCTGTTTTCCCATATAAAAAGGGGACTGTTCGCCAGTCCCCCAAAATTGTTCTTATGCTGCCAGGATAATCTTCTTTTTCCGGCTTGCATAAGTGATCGCCATTGTAGAATGTTCCATGCCTCGCTGTTTCTGGTATTGCTTTACATCTGCATAATTTGCAAACGAAAGGATCTTACCATTTTCCTCTAACAAGTTATCTTCCATATTTTCACTCTCGCAGAAAGCCAGCGTCCAGTTTACATGGCAGATATAACAGGTCATGCCTGCAAATCCCAGATACTTATGTACATACTCTTCCGCTGCCTCAGCACTCGGAAAATAACGTGCATACTCCAGGGAACGGCAAACGATCCGGCCTTTGTACCATCCGGCAAAATACCGGTCCTTTTTCAGTTCAAGTACATACCCTGTCAGATAAATCTTCTGTAAAGCATTTTCTTCCTCGTCCATCATATCAAGAAGCTGTTCCGCATAGATTTTTTTCCATTTTAATGTGTTCTTCTTTATTATTTTACGCAGCATTATCTTTTTCCTCCTCAGTTCCCACAATGAGTTTTTCTACCATTCTGTACAAGTTCTGGAAATTTCCAGCCTGTCTGCGGCGTGTCATGCAGTCCTGTTCAAATGCCCGGATCACAGCAGAAGTTCTTGCAAACAGTGTGAAGATTTCCTCATCTTTCAGCTGTATGGTAACCTCTTTTTCTTTCCGGTAGCTGTCTTTTTTACAATACTGCCCGCCATTGGCATTATGCATCGCTATACCGGTGCCATTCTGTATCCTGACAACCCACGGATAATTTAAAACTTCTCCTTTGTTGTTGCGAACCTTCCTCTGTATGGAAAATACTGTAACTCTTCCCGTGTTGGAATTTTTATCCTCGCAAAAGATCTTTTGCTGGAAGAATTTAAATTCCTGTACATTATTCCATATACGGGAATACACGTATTTTATGATTTCCGGACTCAGATTTGCATAAACGCTGATGCTGTCTTCTTTGCTGTAGTCAACCATAACAGCCCGGATCCTGGAATAATCGCTGGCAAAGTCTTCGTGAAGATGCCAGAAATCCTTTGGTTCTGCCATCCGCAAAAAGCTATTAAATTCCAGTAACGTATTCTGTGTCTTATGAACACAGATCTGCTTTGATACATCCGTATTCTGTTCTTTTTCTTTCCTGTTTTTCCTGTTCATCCTTACCTCCTGATAAAACGCAGCAGTTTCTTTGTCAGAAGAGCCGGAAGCTGTTCAAGATCCGTAATATCCAGAAAAGATTCCTCATAAATTTCCTGAATTGCTTCCTTGTCGCTTCCGATTGCAGCCGCCTGAAAGAATACTCCCTGCTGCAGCAGTTTTTTCCGAATCTTCTGAAGGTCCCTTTTTGCCCCTGTGCCTCCATACTGGTTTGCATTAGGTGCACCATCACTGATCACAAACAGCAGTTTCTGCTTTTCCGGTCGTTCCAAAAGACGGCTGCCAGCATACCACAATGCAGTTCCATCCCGGTTGCTTCCATAAGGCTGCATACCAGCGATCCGGAACCGATCCTTTTCATCCGTTTCAAAATCTGCGCAGCAATGCAGATACACTGTTTCGTCTTTCAGGTTCTCATGCCGGTATCCATCTGTATGATGTCCGCACACCAAAACCGGTATTTCTGATTCCATACAAAAATCATACAGGCAAAGTGCTGCAAGAATGGCATGATCCATCCGTTCCCCACACATGGAAAAAGAATTATCGACCAGCACAGCCACACAGATATCCAGCTTTTTTCCTGGCTGTTGTTTCTTAAATACTGCCCCAGACGGTGCAGCTATGTTTCGAAGATCTACCCGACGTCCAAGAAAAAGCTTATGTTCCGTGCGTTCTTTCTGATTTTTCAATATAGGAAGCAGTTTCAGGCGAAGTCTCTTTTTTACCTGTTTAAGCTGCCCCTCATACTTTTCTGTCTGTAATTTTAAAAAATCTGATATCTCGGTCTTACGGCAAAGTTTTTTCTGTACCAGGTCATGGCCTTCTTCAAACGGTATCTCCATCAATTCCTTTTGAAGATGTTCGAAAATTTCTTTCTGTATCTTCTCGTCAAGCGTCTCTTTCGCCATTTCATAAAGGATTTTTTGCAAGGCATTATCACTGGATGCTTCCGTTTCTGAGGCAGGGATGCCACATTCATTCTGTTTGTCTTCGAAGCCACCAGACTCCCTGACACATTTCGGAAGATTTTCACACAGCTGCTGCAGGAACTTCTGAAGTTCTGCAGTACGCCCGTATTCATGGCCTTCCGTTTCCTGATCCTTTCCGTTTCTTTCTGTTTTGTCTTCTGTTTCCGACCCCTGTTCCGTATCCTCTTTTCTGATCTTATCTTCATTTTGCTCAGTCTGTGCCCCTGTGTTACCCTGCTTTTCTTCCTCCGGTTCTTCTTCGGATTCATTCGGGTTTTCCTTTTGCCCTTCACGCTCTTCCTGTTCTGGCTTTTGCTCTTCATTTTCTGTACTGTTCTTCTCTATTTCATCTATGATTTCCGCAAAATATTTCCAGATCATCAGAAGGATATGGTTGGTGGCAAGATATCTCTCCATGTCATCTGCTGCCTTTCCCGCTTCATCAATGACCGGCATAAGCAGTTTTAGTGTATCAATAAGCTCGTAATCCGCACCATCCCAGGCATTGACCCTTGAAGACAAGGCATACTGTGCACACAGGTTCATAAGAATAGATAACCTGTCTTTCTCCGTTTCCAGCATTTCCCTAAGTGTTGGAAGCCATTCCACATTTCGGTCGCGATTCATAAGGATTCCCCTGCGGATGCTTCCCGGAAAAAGGGCGCACATCTTCTCTTCTATGTACATATCATTCAAAAGATTGCTGAGATAGGATGCTGTCTGCAGAAAGATAGAAAGGATTGCTTTATCTTTTCTTTCAAAGTAGACATTCATTGCATCCAATGCCTCTTTTTCCTGTGCATTTTCCGGTGCTGGCTCCTTTGGATACCAGCTGCCATTTAACATATGCTCGGCATACCTTTTTCTAAGTGCAGAATCCGTATACCGGTAATGTCCGCATTCATGTCCCAGAATCCCGATCAGGCTGTCACTTTTTAATTCCAGTGTCAGAAAACTTGACGTAATCTGGTTTCCAAGATTTACGGCAACAGTTTCTCCCTGATTCCATCCTGCAATCCCTGAATTTTTATCATCGTATAACCGTAATGTAGTCAACTTTCCACCCGTGATTTCATGCCCGATCGAGGTCAAAAGATCACGATACTGCGGCGTATGAAATACTTTTTCCGGTGTCAGTTTTTCTTTCTCTGCACATATCCGTTTCCGGTATAAAGCCTTTTTCATTCGTTTCCTCCATCCGTTTTTAATCCACATCACAATGAGGAAGAAGAAAGACGCGTTCCATAGTTCCCCGTTCTTCCCTGTCCATGGATGCTTTACTGAGCAGTGCTGTCCATGCTGACCTCCTGAGATCATTGGAAACCATGTAACTTAACACCCAGTTTTCCAATTCCCGGTATCCGCATACGCCATCTGTAATGTCCTGTTCGATCAAATATTCATGGATCTTGCAGACCGTGGCAGCCATAAAGGACAGAAGTTCTTTGTTTTTAAACCCGGTTCTTTTCATTGCCCTTTTTGCCATTTCTTCTTCTGTCAGGGCTTCCTTTGGCTGAATCAGATTCATTCGGGAAAGAACTGACTGGTTGAAGTTCTGACAGCCAACATAATCCAGATTGGTGGTCATGATCACAATGGTATCCGGATTTCTCCGTATCTGTTCTCCATTTACCAGATCGGTTACAGCTCCATCGTCAAACAGGGAGTTTAATCTCGTAAGTGTCCCAGGTTTTTCAATCATGGCCGGCTCCTGAATTTCAATCACAGATGGTTCCCTGCATGCCTTTACGATTTCTGATTCTTTTAATAGAAAGTCTTTTTCATTTTTCGACTTTTCATAGCCTTTTTCATAAACTGCTTTCAGGATCTCCCGAAAAGCTTTTTCCCGGCTGATCCCCTCCTCATAAATGCCATTTACCGTTGCAAGAGCTGAAGCCGGATCCATTTCAATGTCTTCCAGACGTGGCAATTCCATTTCCAGATGTGCTGTTCCGCCCATATTTGGCACGGTGGTCGCTAAAAGTTCCAGTTCATCCGTTCCAGGTCCACAGGTGAACACATAATATGGAAGCCCTAATATCTGGGCGATCATTCTGGCATCCGTTGTCTTTCCAGTACCGGCATCGCCTGTCAGCATAAACAGCCTTGCCGGTGTCTTATCCACCATCTGCAGGATTTCTTCAGCTTCCTTACTTACCAGATAGTCTTCTGGAAGCGAAGGGATCCTTTCTTTTGTCCTTTCATTTACATCCCATCTGCCAGAGTAGATCTGTTTTAATTCAAAAAGTGTTCTTTTTGTCTTCTCATTTACAGGCAAAAGCACATGAAACTTTCCATAGATTTCATCGTTTGGTGCATATACCCCGGCCGCAATTTTATATTCCAGAAGCACATCCTCCAGTTCCTCTGCACGGAACTGGCTCTTTTCCAGCGGGATTGCCTGCTGCGGATTTGCTATTACTTCGCAGTACATGGCATCGCAGCAGATAAATGCCGCCCGCAGTGCAGCTTCCTTGTCTTCCCATTCCTTTTTTTCCTGTTCTTCAAGTATGTAGAAATTTTTTTGGAACTCTTCGTTAAATAAAGGATTATCCGGGACCAGATTGGCATAAGCTAAAAGGGCCAGGTACTGCTCGCCTGTGTTTTTGCCCTCCCGGATTCCCGGAAGCTTCTCGTTTTTTTCTTCTGTCTTTAAAATCCCACTGAAACGTCCGTTTTTCGAATTATAAGTCATTACATACTTTCCCTGATTTCCAGGATATTCCATGCAGAAATAATTTATGGTATCCCTGCCCCTTTGTATACCGGCAGCACCAGAGTCTTTTTCTTTCCGGATCTGAATCAGTGTCAGAAGTGCATGTAACGTAGGTCCATGAAGGCGGGAGACTTTTCCCTGCTTCCTGATATTTCGCATGGAACAATCCGCTTCATCATAGCTGACTCGTTTTTTCCCTGCTTTTTCCAACATCATCCGAAATGGGTTCGGAATGGGTTCTTTCATAATCCATGGTGCATAAAAACAAAGATCTGGCATTTTTTTCCCTCCTCTTTCATTATGTGATTTTCTGCATACGAAGGAAAGAAACAGGCAGAGCATTGGTTTTTTCCAACGTCTGCCTGTCATTCATTCTTTATGCGCTCTTTTCCTGTTCCAGGATTGCTTCATATATTTTTCGGATACGGTACCCAAACATGGTGTTTCGCCGGCTGATGTAATCCGTCCGGATAGCCTGTGCGATTGCACGTTTGCTTCCCACAATTATAAACCTTTCTCTGGCTCTTGTTACTGCTGTATAGAAAATGTTTCTGCGAAGCATCCATCGGAAACATGGAAGCATTGGAAGGATTGCCATCGGATATTCACTGCCCTGAGCCTTATGTACCGTAATCGCATATGCCAGTGTCAGCGGCCAATAGTCTTCCTCCTGATATTCCATGACCCGGCCATCCCCAAAATCTACACGCATGACCATTTTTTGATCTTTCCGAAAAATCCCTATGACTTCTCCAATGTCGCCATTTGCTACTTCATCGTTGTTTTTTGTCTGCATGACCCGGTCACCTTCCCGGTAAGTATTCCTGCCATTTGTGATTTCCGGATAACCGAAACGCTTTGGATTCGCAATGTCACGCAATACCAGATTCAATGCATCCGTACCTGCTTCCGTATCTTTTCGAAGCGGTGACATCACCTGCACTTCTTCCAGAGAACCGTTTCTCTGCAGTACTTCTTTTCGATAGATTTTCTGTATCTTTCGCGAAGCCTCCTCCGGTGTGGAAGCCGGAATAAACTGAAAGGTATCATCAAACACCAGATCCAGCTGATTCTTATTGATCTTAATGGCATTCTGGCTGATGGTGGAATTCCCTTCCTGTCGGAAACATTCATCTAAGACAGTTACCGGAAATACGCCGGAATCAATGATCTCCTGAAATACTTTTCCAGGCCCTACGGATTCGATCTGATCTTTATCACCCACCAGGACCAGTCTGGCACCGGATTTAATACTGGCAAACAGTTTGTCCGCCAGATACATATCGACCATGCTGAACTCATCTGCTATGATCAGGTCATCTGGAATTGGCTGCTCGTTCTTCCATTCTTCCTCTCCAGCTTCTCCGGTAAGCCCTATGGATTTATGGATCGTCATTGCTGGATACTCTGTACATTCCCGCATTCGCCTTCTGGCGATGCCTGTAGGTGCACATAAAAGGATCACCGCATTTTTATCCAATGCTTCCTGTACAGCAATGATGAAACGGATCACCGTAGTCTTTCCTCTGCCGGGTCCCCCTGTAATGATGGATACCGGGTTTTCAAAGACATTTTTTACTGCCACCTGCTGTTTCGCATTCAAAATAATATCCTGTTCTTTCTGGATCTTTCTTAAAATACGGTCAACATTTACAGCCATTCCAGTCTGCATATGAAGCCTGACTAATGCAGCAGCAGCTCCCAGTTCGGCCTGGAAGCTTTTGCGTGTATAAAACCCTCCATCGTGGCAGATCAGGCTCCCATCTGTATGGATCATATCATTGCCTGCATCCCGGATTGCCCGTTCAGAGACCGTTGAAACATCTTTGTTATGATTTAAAAGTTTTTCGACACGTTCAATGATGTCCTCTCTTTTTAAATACAAATGTCCTTCGCCTTCTGCTTCTGACATAATATGCAGAATAGCAGCTTTGATACGAAGGGGATCATCTGCACGGAAATGTTTTGCCTTTACTGCAATCTGGTCAACAGTCAGAAATCCAAATCCATGAATCTCACAGAGCCGGAAAGGATCCTCTTTCACGATCATAACTGCAGCAGGACCAAATTTTTCCTGTATTTTTGAAACTTTTGCAGGAGTCACGCCAAAAGGGGACAAATACATCATCAGTTCCCGGATAGAACTGCTTTTTTGATATCCTTCCAAAATATCATCTAAGCGTTTCTGGGTAATTCCTTTTACCTGAAGAAGTTTCTCCGGGCTGTCATTAAAAACATTCAGTGTGTCTTCCCCAAACGTTTCCACGATGCGGGCTGCCATTGCCGGTCCGATCCCTTTGATCAGGGATGACGACAAATAAGTCCGAATACCTTCTTTTGTGGTTGGCATGGTTACTGAAAAATTGCTCACACTATACTGCATTCCATATTTTGTGGGTTTCCAGTCTCCCGTCAGTTCCACATCCAGGCCTTCGTTTGTCGGAAGTTCGGTTCCAAATGCCTGAAATATTCCATAATTTCCATTCTTTTGTTTTTTTACTTCCTCCGGTAAATCTTCATTGGTCATGTAGGAAGCTACCGTATATCCACTTCCTGCATTATAATAGATCCGCCGGATGGCTTTACAGCAAATGCTCATGTTCCAGCTCCTCTCTACCATGAAATCCAGAGATAATTATTGCATCCCATACTGGTGATGAAACCATCCTTCTTTAGTTTTTCCCGGATCACCTCTGTCTGTCCAAAAGGATAACCTTTTAAAATTCCAATCCTTCGATATTTCCTTTTTCCAATGGAAATACTGCAGATTCCTTCCCTGTTTACTGAAAAACGGTTTCGATTTTCAGATTCCAGAGTTTTCCGAATCGCCTGGATCCGCTCAAAGCCTTCCTTTTCGTACCATATGGCAGCCTGTGCCCTGCATCTTGCCTGCTTCTCCTGATTATCGAAATTTACCGTTTCCGATCCCTTCTCATGATTTTTCGGTAAATCCTCGGTCTTTTCAGCATCTGCATGTACTTTACGGGCATCTGCATGTTTTTTTTGCTGCTTATTGTCATCATCATTCTCATTCGTTTCCTCCTTGTCCTTTTTCATAATAAATTTTTCATAGAAAAACAATCCTGCTGCAACCGGAATGACTAATGAAAGGGACTGTATGATCACTGCCAGAAATACCGGCCATAAAAATGGTGATACTAACAGACCAAAAATTCCAGTTATCACGCACAGCTGTTTATGTGCAGACAACCATTTGTTCATTTTCTCTATCATAAGCATTTCCTCCTATGATTTGCTCAGTCAAAATCCAGTTTTTCATCATCTGTTTCCATGTACCGGTCATCAATATCCTGACTACGCTCCCGGCTTCTTGCCGAAGTTCCTCTGGATCTTGTCCCGCCAGAATTTGATCTCCGTCTATCATCTGATGCATCTGTCCTGGTATTGTTTCTGTATCTTCCACTTTCACGTTCCCTGTCATAGTCACGGTCATCCATTTCTGCTGCTCTTTCACTTCTAGTGCTTCTGGAAGCTGAACGCTGGTTTTCTGCACGGTCAGAACGGTTTCGATTAGAAGATGCCCTTGTTTCTCTTTCCGGCTCTTCCCGCTCGTCATTTCCAGATTCTAAAGCTTTCTTACTTTCTGCAAAAGAAATCTCTTCTATCATAAGCCGCATGCCGTAGACATTTTCACCAGCCCGATTCTTGTAGTTGTCATTCTGCATACGACCTTCTACCAGAATCTTGATACCCTTAAACAAATATTTTTCCGCGAACTCTGCTTTTCTGCCAAAAGCCGTACAGCTGAAGAAATCTGCTTCCGGATCTCCTCTTCGTACAAATTTCCGGTTTACCGCCAAGCGAAAGTTTGCGATGGCAAGTTCTCCATTCTCTGTCTGTGTGTAGCGTAAATCAGGCTCATTTACTACTCGTCCCATCATGATTGATTTGTTCATAATTGTCCTCCCATAACCTTATAAAGTTTTCCAGTTTCATTCCAGATGTTCCCGCATACATTTGACTAATGCTCCCATACCATTTTTTCGGATCTCGCGGGCAGCAGAGTCAGCCGTACATAAATTTTTTGCCATCTCCAGTGATTCTTCTCCCGGATGTGTTGCAAACAATACCGGTATCAGATAAAACAGAGATTTTTTGACCAGCATATCATATGCCATCTTAAAAGATTCAGGCGAAGTTTCCTTTCCATCTGGATTACATACAATCTGCCATACTCCTGGATATTCGATAATCCATTCAAGAAGGTGCACGACCTCCTTTTCCATCTTTTTTCGTTTCATAACGCCCTCCTTGCATTCTGAGTTTCCTTGTGTTTTTTTGTGATCCTCCTTTCCTTATTTGCTGATCTGTACTTGTTGTCTGCCATATTTTTGCAACAAAAAAAGGCCATTTAGAAATTTTCATTCTAAATGACCTTATTTATTACAAAGGCAGGAGGCTTTTGGCTCCTTAATGTTTTACTTCCGGTCAGATCCGGAACCAGCGTTTCTTATCTGTGTTTACAGATACAAATACAAATCTCACAATCATATTAACACAAGATATTGTTGGCGTCAATCGCACTTTTTCTATATTTTGTATTTGGATCATTCAAAGATTTACGATATCTATTCATCAAAAACACCTTTCGTATTCTATAAGATGAGTCAACGTTTCTTCTTATATAGAACCACTATCACAAAACAAATAAATACCGCTAAATTTCCAAATATAGAAAATATAAGCTCCCATAATGGATGATTAAAATACCCCATTATTATTCCAATGAATACCAACACTTCTGCATAACACTTCCGCTTTCAATAATTCAAAACTGTTTCTGCCATACATTATTCGTTTTATAACTTTGATTTTATTTACACTACCTTCTGCAAGCCGTTATTATACGAATATATGATTCCGTTTTTTACAGCAGTTAAGTCCTTTTTTACACCGTTTATAAATGTTTGAAATTCAGGAATATCATATTTTTGTGCTGTATTGATCCATTCGTCTAATTTTGCAGCATTTTTTGAGAATATAACGTTACAAAAATCTTTGGTTAATGTATACAGCTCACTTAATAAAGGATATTTTTTAATACTTCCTGATACTATTTTACAGTGATTGTTCCTATATCCTCAAGTTTTTTACAAATCAGCTGGCACAAAGCTTTCCTTTGCACATATTCAGAATGCGGCTTCTCCGTTTCCTTCTGTTCATGCATTCATGTTCTTTCTTTTTGTATAAACATTCGTAACGATAATAAGAACCGTCTTGCCTTTTACCAGTCTGGATATTGCGTTTTGAATTTCAGTCGTCCTTTTCCCTTCTACGGACTTTACGACATAGGCCGTAAACAAATTCAGTAATAATCTATTTTTTTCTTTCTGTTCTTTCAATTTTGGGAAACTCTGATCGCTAATTACGTGTTCCATTTTACAGGCATCTGTTTCTGCCTGTCGTGGATCCACGCCAGCTTCTATTAGTTCTTCCGTAAAAAAGCGGTGTCGCTCATAAATTTTTTCAGCTACCACTTTCCCTTGACTCGTCAAGTACAAAAAGTGATTCTCATCTATAGTTAAAAACCCTTCTTTTAAAATATTAACCGCATGGCATACGCTGGGCTTTGATACTTCCATATGTCGAGCGATGTCTACCGAGCGGACGCTTCCAAATTTTTTATAGAGAACCAAAATTGCTTCTAAAAAATCTTCTCCAGATGCATAAAGGTTCATAAGTCCTCCTTTACTGAGCCAGCTTCCAGCCGATGGCCTCCTGTCTGGCCGATACAAAATCGGCATACAGGCCCTTTTGCTGGATCAGCTCCGCATGAGTGCCGCGCTGGACGATATGAGCGTTGTCCAGTACAAGGATCTGATCGGCGTTGCGGACGGTTTTCAGACGGTGGGCAATCATGATGATGGTCTTGTCATGGGTCAATGCCTCGATAGCCCGCTGCAATTCATCCTCATTCTCCGGGTCAACGCTGCTTGTTGCCTCGTCCAAAATGATGATAGGTGCGTCCTTCAGCATGGCGCGGGCGATGGAAATCCGCTGTTTCTCGCCGCCGGACAAAGTACCGCCTCCCTCGCCAATCACGGTGTCATAGCCATCCGGCAGGGCAGAAATAAAGTTATGGCAGCAAGCCTTTTTCGCCGCTTCAACCACTTGTTCATGGGTAGCATCCGGGCAGCCAAACTTGATATTGTTCTCAATCGTATCTGCAAAGAGGTATACGCTCTGGAACACCATCGAGATATTCTTCATCAGGCTGTCCAGCTTGAAATCTCGTACATCCGTACCGCCTATGGTAATCTTCCCGGCATTCACATCCCAAAAACGGGCAATCAGGTTGCACATCGTTGTCTTTCCTGCCCCGGAAGGGCCGACAATGGCCGTAGTCGTTTTTTCGGTAATGGTAAAGCTGACCTGATCTAATATCTTACGGTCTGCGTAGGAAAAATCCACCTTGTTAAACACAATCTCGCTGGACTTCGGCGTAATATCAGCGCCTTTCTCGTCCATTACCGGCGTGTCATCAATGGAGTTTGCCGTATCCATCGAGGCCGCCAGCATTTGCAGCAAAGAGGCCATATTCCCGGCGTTCTCCAAATCGTTGAACACCATGAAAGAAGCAATCACCAAAATCAGACCGTAGACCAGCGGCAGGGAGCCGTCCAGCCAGAACCAGACCGAGGCCAAAAGCAACAGGACGCTGAACACTCGGACAACAGCCTGTTTGATAGCGTCATAGGGAACGCTGGCCTTTGTCAATTTCAGGTTATCCCGGCAGCTCGCCTTAATTGCACTGCCGATAGACTGCGTGCTGTCCTGTTCCAGTCCAAATGCTTTGACAATCCCCATCCCCTGAATGTACTCCAACACAGACTCCACAAGGGACTCCTGTGTGTGCTGGCGTACCCCGCTGAGCGCGGCAGATTTGCGAAGCGCCAGTTCCGCCGCCGCAAGGTAAATCAGGACACCGGCAGCGGCCACAAGACCGATCCGCCAGTCAAATACCAACAGGACGATGACGAGGGCAACCGAGTTGAAAAAACCGCCCAGCACTGACACCAGGACACGGGCTGCTGAGTTCTCTACATCACCCAAAGTTGTTGTGACAATGGCGGTAATATTCCCGATACTATTCTTGTTGAAGTAGCCCATCGGGATGTAGCGCAGCCGATCTCCGATGTGGATACGCTTTTCCGCCACCATGCAATAGCCGGTTTCCGTCTGCTCCATCGTGGAAAAATAGGTCGTGATGATACGCCCAATGAGGGAAACGGCCATAATTCCCAGCGAAATGCAGATAAACTTTCCGTCCCGGTTGTCAGATACTAACGCGCCGATCACTACAAAGAGGGCGGCAAACTGCATGGCTGAAAACAGCCCGGACAGGAATGAAAATAACAGGGATTTTTTTAGAAGCCCCTTTTTGCTGCCTGCAAAAGCAAAGATTTTTTTCAATGTTCCATACATCTGACAACACCCCCTTACATCTGGTCTTTCGCGCCGATGTGCGCCTGCCACATATCCCGGTAGAGGGGGCAGGTTTCCAGCAGCTTCTCATGCGTACCCTGTGCGTGGATGGTTCCATCCTTCACCACAACGATGTTATCTGCGCCAACAATGGTAGACAGCCGGTGTGCGATCACAATCAGGGTCTTGCCGACAGTTAAAGTGGAAATGGCTTTCTGCACCAGCGCCTCATTCTCTGGGTCGATATAGGCAGTTGCCTCGTCCAAAATGACAACCGGCGCATTTTTCAGCATGGCGCGGGCGATGGCAATCCGCTGGCGTTCACCGCCGGAAAGATGGGAACCGGCGCTGCCGACAACCGTATCATAGCCGTTGTCCAGCTTGCGGATAAAGGCGTCGCAGCCGCTTTGTTTGGCTGCCTGCTCCACCTCTGCGTCCGTGGCACTGGGTCTTCCCATGCGGATATTCTCCCGGATACTGCGGTTAAACAGGTAGTTGTCCTGAGATACATAGGAAATCTGGTCTGCAATTTCAGACAGCGGCATATCCTTCAGCTCATGGCCGCCGAGGGTAATGCTGCCGGATGTAACATCCCAATACCCGGCAATCAGCTTCGCCACCGTAGACTTGCCGGAGCCGGACGGCCCTACAAGGGCGGTCATGGTTCCGGGGTGGATGGCGAGATTCACATCATGCAAAACCTCTGTTGTCCCGTCATAGGAAAACGACACAGACCTAAGAGAAATTCCGGTATTTTCCAGCTTGATTGGCGTTTCTTTATGGTTCAGTTCTTCGGCGTTCAGAAGCTGGCTGATTTCTTCCACATTTGTCCCCAGTACAGCCAAATCGTCCGTAAAGGTAAAGGCCGCAATAATCGGCCCAACAAGGCCCAGAGAGAAAATCACAATGGACAGGAAGGTGGAAAGTTCCAGGCTTCCGGAGAGCCAGAACGAAAAGCCGCAGGGCAGTACGCAGATCAGCACCGAGGGCAGGATGGCGTTATAGGCGCTCATGGTTTTCTGATTTTCCCGCATCCAGTCCACATAGTAGTTGGCGTTGTAATTCACCGCGTCAGAATATTTTTTGTAGGAACCGGCGGATTGGCTGAACGCTTTCACCACCTCAATGCCTCCGATATATTCCACGATGGCGTCTGTCATCTGCTTGCCTGCCTTGACAGCACCCTCCCACTTGACGGGATAGTTTTTCATACCGGCGGACATAACCACAAGGCCCACCACGAGAGTGACAAGGGACAAAAGCGCCATACGCCAGTCCAGAATAAGCAGGTACACGACAATCACAATAGGAACCAGCACATTTGCGGTCATTTCCGGGATCAGGTGTGCAAAGGTCGGCTCCATTCCCTCCACCCGGTCAACAATCGTCGTTTTGTACTGGCCGGACGGAGTATCTAAAATCGTCCCCATCGGGACGCGAGCCAACTTTGCGGTGATATTCTCCCGCAGATCACGCAGCGTGTAATAGGTCGCTGTGTGGGAAATGACTGTTGAAAGATTGGCGAAAACAACCTTTCCCAAATAACCGCACAATGCAACGATACAGGCCGTCATATAACTGGAAAAATCCTGCTCTCCCGACAGCATCAGTGTGACAATATGCGCCACGCAGAAATAGGGCACCATCTGGCAGGCCACGCCTAATACCGCAAGGATAATACTGCCGATGAATTTCCCGTGATAGGGCTTGCCCCATCCCCATAAGACGCCTATGGGCGACTCTTTCTTTTCTTCCTTCATTTTGTAGGCACCCCCTTTATAAAATAGTTTCGGATTTTTTCAAGACCGGCCTCATCCATTTGAAATTTGTCGATGATGGAACCGTCCTCAAAATGGACAATATCCGTACAACAATCTAAAAGCAGCTCAAGATCATGGGTAATGACATACAAGGTAATGCCTGCATCCCTGACTTGTTTCAAGACATTGGCAACCTCTTTCATGTGTTTGTAATCAAGACCGCTGGTCGGTTCGTCAAAAAATAAGATAGAACGCTTGGAGGCGATTGCCGAGGCAATTGCTACCCGCTGCTTTTGGCCGCCGGAAAGGGACATAGGGTGTCTGTCTTTGAAGCCGATTAAATCTAACTCGGCAAGAATTTCCTCAGCCCACTCCTGATTTTCCTCCTCCATACTGATCAGGACTTCATCCAGCACAGTTTCCGTGAAAAGCTGGTGATTGACTTCCTGCATCACCATGTAGCAGGTATTTAGTCTGTCTTTAGGCCGATAAGTTCTGCCGTTCCAGATCACCTCACCGCAGCGCTTTTCAAGGCCGCAGAAACACCGGGAGAAGGTGGACTTTCCAGCTCCATTATTCCCGATGATCCCGACAATACGATTTGCGGGGATTTTACTTTCCCGGATGTGCAGCGTTTCCGGTTCGTTTTTGTAGGCAAAGCAGAAATTGTGAAGTTCCATTTGCTGACCGGCCTGGGGCAATGCTTTCGGCGGCAACAAATCTTCAAGAATAAAGGTACGCAGCCCCAACTTGGCTCTCTGTTGCTCCGTCAGGCTCTCAAACTCCGCTGCGGAGTAATCTTTTTCCACCTTTCCGCCGGTAATATAGATAAAACGATCCGCAAGACCGCGCAGATAGTAGAGCCGATGCTCTGACACTATAATTGTTTTCCCCTGCGACTTCCAAAACGCAAGTATTGCTCTCAGATCCAGGATAGAGGAAGCATCCAGGTTGGATGACGGCTCATCCATAACCAGCACATCCGGCTCCATGATGGATACCCCGGCACAGGCAATTTTTTGCTTTTCCCCGCCGGAGAGATGAAAGATATTGCGTCCCATCAATTTCTCCAGGCGGAAATCCCGGATGGTCTTATCTAATCGTTCCCGAATACTTTGCTCCGGCTGGCCGAGATTTTCACATCCGAATGTGATTTCGCTGGTTGTGTCCACATTGAAAAATTGTGAGCGGGGGTTTTGAAACACGCTACCAACCGTTTTCGCGGTATCATAAAGGGGCTGTTCCGAAACCTTTGCCCCATTTACCCACACTTCTCCATTCATTTTTCCTTCATAGTAATGGGGAATCAGACCGTTGATCAGCCTGGTAATTGTCGTTTTTCCACAGCCGCTTTCGCCGCAAAGTACGACGCATTGACCGTCCTCTACGGTCAGATTTATATCATGGACTCCACCAGCGTTCTCGTTTTCTTCTCCATAAGAGAAAGTCACATGGTCAATCCGTATCATAGGTTCACCCCCTCCCGTCAAAAAGAAATCTGCTGCTGAAACAAAAACAAGGCAAAACAGATAACGCAAAACAGAATCGCAATCAAATCTTGAACATGGAAACCGATCTGGCACACGTTTGTACGTTTAACGGTGGCTCCAAGCCCCCGTGTCAACGCAGCAGCAGAAAGTTCATCACCAATCTTCACAACGGACACCATCAAAGGAACAAGGCGATATTCCAACATCAGGAAAGGATTTTTCCCGCCGAATCGTATGCCCCGCATTTTCATTGCATCCCGGATGGCCTGATATTCTTCGCTGATGGTTGGGAAAAAGCGAAAAATGACAGACATTGGAATCACGATTTTTTCCGTGATGTGCATACGCTCCATTGCGCCGATAAACTCACTGATCGAAGTAGATGAGATCAGATAGGCACCTGTCATAATGCCGGGCGCAAACCGCGTCATGATAGATGTCACTGCCAGCACGATGAACGAGAGTAATCCGCTCAAACTCGTAAGGGCAATCCGTTCCAGCATAAAGCAAACCGCATATAGCACCAGATATTTTCCTGCTGTTTTGAAACGGCGTTCCGACAAAATCAGAGCAAAGGGGACAAGGCTTAGACACGGCTTAACGATGTTCATAATTCCTTCGTTACTGGTACTGAACATCAGTGTTGTAATCGTCAGCAGCAGAATGAGCTTTGTCCGGGGATCAAGCAGGATTCCTTTTCTTTTTTCGGTTGTTGCTGAAAATGATAGCCCGTTCATCACGCAATGCCCGCTTTAGCAAAATGCTTTTTCAGAAGCGCCTTACCTAAAAGTCCGCCCAGGATCGCAAAAATGAAGATTCCGGCGATTACCAGAATAATGCTCCACATAGGCATAACAGCCATTACCCTGTCAGCGTATTCCTCACCAAAGCTGGCCGCAAAACTGGCCCAGGAATCCTCAACCATGAAATACATGGGGATATATGTACCAACCATCCAAAGGCTGAACACCGCATACCCGATCAGGCTCTTCTTGGCGCTTTTATAACCGCCGGATTTCAAGATCAGATCTCCCAGCAGCCCAAAAATCACGCCCATCGGTACACCCCAAAATCCCATACCAGTCAGCCCCATCAGCAGGCCGCTTAAAATTCCCATAATTGTAACCATGCCGAATTTTTTAACTCTGGTCAAGAACAGCATGAACGGGATGCCGGTAATCAAAGACCACAATGCTCCGAGGATCGGCAAAAAGATAGGTACAAAGCCGACGGGAATGGCGACACAGCAGCCAATCACAAAGTAGAGAACGGTGAAAAGGCCGAGGTTAATCAGGTCTTTTGCTTGTAACTTGTTACTCATAACGAATACCTCCATTCATTTGCTGGTTAGCGTTTTCTAACCTCTCTATAAGATACCATAGTTAGCAGTAGCTCTCTACAACCAATCATCTTTTTGGCTCCAAACAGCAACGAGTTTTTTTATTGACTGACTTCGCTTACAATTCTATAATATGATTAAAATCAAGGGCAATGAGCCAGACAAATCGACAGGAGTTAAAAATGAAGATTGATGATATTATTAGAAAATGTATTGAAATTCCCGGCGTTTCAATAAAACGTAGCGAGTTCAACGCAGAACTACTTATGAAAACTAAGGAAGGAAAAGGGTCTATGACGTTTTTTCAACTTTTCCCCGGACTTACTATTGCGTATATTTTTATAAATTCTCCGACGTGGGCAGCTCCAAATTTGGGTGAAGATAGTTTCATTAAAAAAGGGCCTTTGCTCCTAAACTATTGCGTGACTGGCCGTTGCGAGATTATCTTGAATAACGGAAACTTTGTATATGTGAAAGATGGAGATATTTCTCTCACGGAGTGTTTTGCCCAAAAGCAATATGTCTATCCTCGCCGTATCTATGAGGGAATGGAGCTTTTTGTTGATACTAATACACTGGCAACAGAGAGTACATGGATACAAAAAGAGTTTGGCATAGACATTCCTAAAATCATTGAACTTTTTTGCCCAAACGATAACACTTATATCTCAGCAGTTACTCCTGAAGTTGAAGAAATATTGATTAAGCTCTGGGAACTTTTTGATATTGTGCCTCCGTTTTCGATTTCTCAAATGAAGATCTATGTTCTGGCTCTATTTTCATTACTACAAAATCTTAACAATATCCCCCCATCGCAAGCCTGCACATTTTTTACTGAAACACAGGTAGATATAGCAAAACGTGTTGAAAAAATTATCACTTCCGATTTGCGGCAACATCATCCTGCATGGGAATTGGCAGCTCAGTTTTCTGTCAGCGAAACCAGCTTAAAAAACTATTTTCGTGGCGTTTTTGGTCAAAATATTTCCATCTATCTACGGGAAGTCCGAATGAAAAAAGCTGCAGAGTTACTGACTTCTACAAGATTGTCCGTTGCAGAAATAGCAGAGTTGGTCGGCTATATGAATCAAAGCAAATTTGCATCAGTTTTCAAAAAACAATTCGGCCTATCGCCATTGGAATACCGGCGGTCAAAGAATTTGGAAAACCGATAAGAACAAAGCCGGGATTTGCCGAGAGTATGAAACTTTTTCTGTAAAATAATGTTTAGAAGGTTCTTCTATGATAAA
>NZ_JANFYP010000031.1:0-32749 GCF_024460535.1 Blautia sp. MSK.18.38
TTAGAGAATATGATGTGGATGACCTTATTGGTCTATGACTACATCATACCAGGAGGAATAAACTAATGAAATATGTATGTGACGTTTGCGGATGGGAATATGATGAAGAAGAAGGTTATCCTGAAGGTGGTATTGCACCAGGAACAAAGTGGGAGGATGTTCCAGAAGATTTTGAATGCCCATTATGTAATGTTGGAAAAGATCAGTTTTCAGAAGTTGAATAGAAGCCTAATCTTGTGTTAAATACAGATGGATAAACCAAAACCCTGGTGCGTGAGCAACAGGGTTTTTTATTGCGATATTTTGTGATGATATCACAGAAAATAATCTACCTTTTGCTTATAATGTAGTTAGAAACTAAGTAAGGAGGTAGTCTAAATGAGATTAAAAGATAAAGTTGCAATCATTACGGGTGGAAGCCGTGGTATAGGATTTGCTACAGCTGATAAATTCTTGAAGGAAGGTGCTTCAGTTGTGTTGGCAGCAAGTTCACAGGAATCGGCAGATGTTGCTGTAGATAAATTAAAAGAAAAATATCCCAATGCAATAGTTGCTGGAATTAGTCCAAATCTGGCAAGCATGGAGTCTGTCAGAAAGGCTTTTAAAGAGGCAACTGAAAAATATGGATGTGTCGACATACTGGTAAATAATGCAGGGATTTCAGAAAACACCTCATTTATGGATTATACAGAGGAGACTTTTGATAAAGTCATGGATCTAAATGTAAAAGGAGTATTTAATACTACTCGTGTAGCAGCAGAATGTATGGTGGCAAGAGGCAAGGGGGTCATTCTCTCAACTTCTTCCATGGTGAGTATTTCGGGACAGCCAAGTGGGTTTGCTTATCCGGCATCGAAGTTTGCAGTAAACGGATTGACTGTATCATTAGCAAGAGAACTAGGACCTAAAGGTATTCGTGTTAATGCTGTTGCACCTGGAATTACAGAAACTGATATGATGAAGGCCGTGCCAAAGGAAGTTATCGAACCTATGATTGAAAGAATTCCATTGCGTCGTCTTGGACAGCCAGAAGATATTGCCAACGCGTTTGTGTTTCTTGCTTCAGATGAGGCGAGTTACATTACAGGTGTTATATTAAGTGTAGATGGTATGGCAAGAAGTTAAGTTAATGAGGTATGGTGATGTAATCACGGAAAATAAATGAAATTAAGACTATAATAAATCTACAAAAAGAGAAAGATAAGGAGGACTGTAAAATGTCTGCTATTAATATCAATAAAAATAATTTTCAGAACGAAGTACTGAATTCCGATAAACCCGTTCTTTTAGATTTTTGGGCATCTTGGTGTGCGCCTTGCCGTATGGTAGTACCTATTGTAGAGGAGATTGCAAGTGAGCGTAGAGATATTAAAGTTGGAAAGATTAATGTAGATGAAGAGCCTGAACTGGCAAATAAGTTCAGTATTATGAGCATTCCAACTTTAGTGGTTATGAAGAATGGGAAGATTGTACAGCAGGTTTCAGGGGCGAGACCTAAGAATGCGATTTTAGAAATGCTTTAGGGGGGGTGTGCTAATGGGATTTTTTGATCTCTTTAAACAGTCGAATATTAATCAAGGCATAGAAGAATATAAAAGGACTGATGATGCAGTTCTGCTGGATGTACGTACACCGCAGGAATATCAGGAAGGACATATACCAGAAAGTAAAAATGTGCCGTTGCAGCAACTTGACAATATTGCTTCTGTAGCGAAGAATAAGGATATCCCACTGTTTGTATACTGTTATTCCGGTTCACGAAGCCGCCAGGCAACTGGGATACTGCAACGAATGGGATATTCTAAAGTAAATAATATCGGTGGCATTGTAGCTTACTCAGGAAAGGTGGAAAAATAAGATGAAGGTAATAATTGTAGGAGGTGTAGCCGGAGGAGCTACAGCCGCAGCAAGAATACGCAGACTGAATGAACATGCTGAAATTACTGTGTTTGAAAGATCCGGATACATATCCTATGCAAATTGTGGACTTCCATATTATATTGGAGACGTGATCACAGACCCGGAAGAACTTACACTACAGACACCAGAGAGTTTTTTTAAACGCTTCCGTATTAACATGAAAATTCATCATGAAGTTATCTCCATACATCCGGAACGTAAAACGGTTTCAGTGAAAAATTTAGAGAATGGTGAGATATTTGAAGAAAAATATGATAAGCTGATCCTCTCTCCAGGTGCAAAGCCAACACAGCCGAGACTTCCCGGAGTAGGTATTGATAAACTTTTTACACTTCGTACTGTAGAAGACACTTTTCGGATAAAGGAATATATAAATAAGAATCATCCAAAATCGGCTGTATTGGCAGGTGGTGGTTTTATTGGTCTGGAACTGGCAGAAAATTTGAGGGAGCTTGGCATGGATGTTACGATTGTCCAGCGGCCTAAGCAGCTGATGAACCCTTTTGACCCGGATATGGCATCCATGATCCATAATGAAATGAGAAAACATGGGATAAAACTGGTACTGGGCTATACAGTAGAAGGATTTAAAGAAAAAGACACCGGAGTGGAGGTCCTGTTGAAAGATAATCCATCCCTTCAGGCTGATATGGTAGTTCTGGCAATCGGAGTCACACCAGACACAGTATTAGCAAAAGAAGCCGGTCTGGAACTTGGCATCAAGGAAAGTATTGTAGTGAATGACAGAATGGAAACCTCTGTACCGGATATTTATGCTGCAGGTGATGCAGTTCAGGTAAAACATTATGTTACGGGTAATGATGCGCTGATTTCTTTGGCAGGACCAGCCAATAAACAGGGCAGAATCATCGCTGATAATATTTGTGGCGGTGATAGTCGTTACCTGGGCAGTCAGGGAAGCTCCGTTATAAAAGTGTTTGATATGACAGCAGCCACTACAGGTATCAATGAAACCAATGCCAAAAAGTCAGGATTAGAGGTAGATACAGTAATTCTTTCTCCTATGAGTCATGCCGGTTACTATCCTGGTGGAAAAGTGATGACCATGAAGGTGGTTTTTGAAAAAGAGACCTATCGTTTGCTTGGTGCTCAGATTATTGGATATGAAGGAGTTGATAAACGTATTGATGTGCTGGCAACAGCAATTCATGCAGGGCTGAAGGCAACCCAGCTGAAGGATTTGGATCTCGCATATGCACCGCCTTATTCCTCTGCCAAGGATCCTGTAAATATGGCAGGATTCATGATAGACAATATAGCAAAAGGTACCTTAAAACAATGGCATCTGGAAGATATGGATAAGATTTCTAGAGATAAAAGTGTTGTGTTGCTGGATGTGAGAACTGTAGGTGAATTTAACAGGGGGCATATGGATGGATTCAAAAACATTCCTGTAGATGAACTAAGGGAACGTATCAATGAAATTGAGAAGGGAAAGCCCGTTTACCTGATATGCCAGAGTGGGCTACGCAGTTATATTGCAAGCCGTATTTTGGAAGGAAATGGATATGAAACATACAACTTTTCAGGTGGATTCCGCTTTTATGATGCAGTGGCTAATGACCATGCACTGATTGAAAGATCATATGCATGTGGTATGGATTATTAGAAATAAATAAAATATTTTTATAGTTTGATTGTAGTATAAAAAGATCCCCCATTTATTAGAATGACTTTCATAATTCTGATAAATGGAGGATTCTTTAGAGAAAAAAACGTTTTATGATCTTTGTAGTGTTTCCAGTCTTTTCGAATCAAGGATTGCTATTTTGCCGCGAGAGAGTCTGACGAGTCCTTCGCCTTGAAAGTATCGAAGCATTCGAGTGATAACTTCCCTGTGGGAACCAAGATGGTTTGCGATAGTTTCGTGAGTGATTTTCAGTTCATTTGTTCCTTCAATGGATGTTTCTTCTAAAAGAAATGAAGCAACACGCTTATCCAAACTCTTCCACATAATCTGTTCAATCAGCCACATGACATCAGAAAAACGGGTAGCCATTAACTCATTGGTATAGTTTGCGACAGGAGCAGATTCTTTCATGATGCCCTTATAGATTTCAGCAGGGATGATCCAAAGATCCGTATCTTTTTCTGCTTCAATGGTTACTTCAAATTGAATAGACCGCATGATACATGAGGCGGATAAAAGACACATATCCATATCGAACAGACGGTAAAGTGTAATCTCCCGTCCTTCATCTGAAAGTATGTAAGTTCGAAGCTGCCCGGATTTAACCAGTAATAATCCAGTACAGTCCAGGTTTCCATTGTGAATGATCGTTCCTTTTTTTACATCCCGTGTGATTAAATTGTCTGAAATTAGTTTTTTCTGTGCTGTATTTAAGTCATTCCATAGTGGAAAATAATTTTCGAAGCTCATAGCAGTCATCTCCTTTACGAACATAGTATACTTGCTTTTTTAAGATGCGTCAATTAAATAATTGACATATGCCATAAATAAAAATATACTGACTATAGTACATGACGGTTGTAAATATGAGGGAGGGATAAATAATGCAGGGAGATGTCAGTTTTACATTTTTGGACCGAATTGAAGAAGTAGAACTGAATATTGTAGATGGACGATGGCAGTCTGCACTGGCATTGGCATTGACTTTGCCAGATATTTGTGGAGGTATTGCTTTCCCGGAAATTGTTAAACATTATCGAGATGGCCGGGTTATGCTGGATCGGCAAAAGAATCCGACCCGTGATGTGGGAACCCAGTATATTCGCTGGTTTGATGAATATGCAGGGGACTACTTTAAACTATCTCAATCTGGTGAAAAGCCATATATTTGCGGAGAACGCTGTTGGCAGCTTCGATGTGAATATCTTCATCAAAATAAAGGATTTTTGAATGATGAAAATAATATACGCTTTCATCTTGGACTAAACTGTGGAATGTCAGTTTGTCAGTTGGACAGTATGAACATACAGGAGAACGGAAACGATGTTCATATAGACATAGAACAGTTTTGTCTGAGGATGTGCAAGGCAGCAAAGAGTTATTATGATAAAGTTCATTTGGAAAAAGACTTTAGTCTCTATAATACACCAGTTTTGGATTTTGTTCAGGTAACACAAAAAAAGAAAGCTGCTTCTATTATTGCACTAGTCTGTGGCAGTGAACGTTATGCAAAAGGATTAAAAGAAACATTGCAGTTTATTTCAGATCAGATCATGCTGTTTTATACACCGGAAAGTGCTAAAACAAAATTAGGCAGACATAAGCCGGATCTTTGGATTGTTACCGAAGATATGACGAGCCAACCGAATCAGCCATGGCGTGCGGACAGGACAACACCTGTAATTTTAATCACAGGCAATCCTGATGCTGTTGAGATTAAAAAGAATTCAGGAAAACTAACTGTTCTTTCTATGCCATTATCAATAGTTGATTTGCGGAAAACCGTCGAAATATATGTGTCGTGAGGAGAAGTTTATGCTGTACATAATACTATTATTTGTATTTGTAGTTGTATATTTGATGATGCTTATGCGGAGACAGAAAGAAAAGATGAGTGAAATTAAAATACAAATAGATCAACTGCAAGCACAACATGATCGATTGCAGAAAGAAAGGGATCAGTTACAAGAACGGATGAATCATCTGGAAGAGCAACGAGAACACTTGCAAATGCAAACAGACCAGGCATTTCGGAGTTCTGATGAAATCGAGAAAATTTGCGATGAGATATGGAATCATGCTAATACCATTCACCTTTACTCTTCGTTAGCTGAAGAAGAAAGCAAATCTATAACAATGAAAGAAAAACAAAAAGAAATTATTCGAACAACTGAGGAGATTCTAAACATCATATATAAATATAAAGGTAATGTATAATAAAAATATGTCATTGTAATGATTAGCGTTCAAGGTAAATTCTTATGTAATAATGTCACAGAAGGATTTACCTTTTTCAGGTACAATAGAGATACAAAATTTGAAAGGGGAACAAAGCATTGGCAAAAAGAGTGGCAAGTGTCGATAAAAAAAGATGTGTTGCCTGCGGAGTATGTGAAAATACTTGTCCGCTGGCAGCGGCCAAAGTTTACCATGGATGTTATGCTGTGATAGAAGAAACAGTGTGTGTAGGATGTGGAAAATGTGCAAAGTCCTGTCCGGCAGGTTGTATTGAAATGAAAGAGAGGACAGCGATGTGAAGAAAAAGAAACATTGGTATGATTATTTATGGATATGGGCGATCCTTTATTTTACACTCGGTTTTTTTAATATTTTGTTCGCCTGGTTTGGGATGATTGATTTCCTGTTGCCGTTAGGAATAGCAATATTCGGTGGAAATAAATTTTTCTGTAATCATTTGTGTGGACGTGGCCAGCTTTTTAGTAAGCTTGGTGGAGATTTAAAATGCTCAAGAAATAAACCAACCCCGCGATGGATGAGTTCAAAATGGTTCCGATACGGCTTTTTGATATTTTTCCTTACAATGTTTGGGAATATGGTATTTCAGACATATTTAGTTGGTGCCGGAGCATCATCCTTACGTGAAGCCATCAAATTATTCTGGACCTTCCGTGTTCCGTGGGGATGGACATACACTGCCGGAACAGTAGCTGATTGGGTGGCACAGTTTAGTTTTGGATTTTATAGTTTGATGCTTACATCTTTGTTGTTAGGGTTGATTGTAATGGTGTTATATAAGCCACGAACCTGGTGTACATTTTGTCCAATGGGAACAATGACGCAGGGTATCTGTAAATTAAAAAATAATGAAAAGAAGTAATACTATAAGGTGATTCATAAAAGGCATATGTCAAAAACGTTATTGACATATGCCTTTTATAGGGCTATTATATAAGAAAAGCGAGAAAGGAGCAGTTTATGCCGAGACCAGTAAAATGCAGAAAAGTCTGCCATTTCCCCAATGTTTTAGAATTTCTTCCGGCAGATGATACGGAGAAAAAAACACCCATTGTTCTGACGGTAGATGAGTACGAGACAATCCGTCTTTTGGACAAGAAAGGTTATAGTCAGGAGCAGTGTGCAGTATCTATGCAGATCGCAAGAACGACGGTCCAGCGGATTTACGAGATTGCCCGGAAGAAAATAGCAGATGCACTTATTGACGGACATCCGCTCAGAATTGAGGGCGGGGATTTCAGAATCTGTGACGGTCAGAGCGGCAACTGCAGCTTTGGAGGATGTTACAAACAGGAAATTTACAAAAAATATGCAGCAGAAAAAGGAGAAGGTATTATGAGAATAGCAGTAACATATGAAAATGGACAGATTTTCCAGCACTTTGGACACACAGAGACATTTAAGATTTACGATGTAGAGGAAGGAAAAGTAGTACATTCAGAAATAGTAGATACGAATGGAAGCGGACATGGCGCATTGGCAGGAGTTCTTAATGCATTGAATGCAGATGTTTTGATTTGTGGCGGAATCGGAGGCGGCGCACAGACAGCGTTAGCGGCAGCAGGCATCAAGCTTTTCGGAGGAGTTTCCGGAGATGCAGATGAAGCAGTAGAAGCTTTTATCAATGAAACACTTGAGTATAATCCGGATGTGAAATGTTCTCACCATGAGCACAACCACGGGGAAGGACATACATGTGGTGAGCATGGATGTGGAAGCCACAGCTGCCATTAAGAAGAATAGCAAAAAATAATAGTACGAAAGGATGTGCCAAGGTAATGTAGAAGTTACCGCAGTACATCCTTTTGTGTTATGTGATTCTCATATTGATTATTTCTTACTTGCCGAAAATAATGAATTGAACGTATAATACTCCCATCTTTTTGTAACTGTCAAAGATGAGAGTATACTTAATTTATTGAGAAGAGTCAATTATATAACTGACATATGCTGTAAATAGAAGTAAAAAAGCGTAATAAAGTAAATCAACTTTTCTGTGATATCATCACGGAAGCAAGCACTTATTTGGGGTATATTAAGTTCAAATAGGAGAAGGAGTTGAAAAATATGACATCTATAAATATAAATAAAGAAAAGTTTGGACAATTAATTCATAAGGAAAAACCGGTTTTGGTTGATTTCTGGGCACCGTGGTGTGGTTATTGCCGTAGAATTGGAGCAGCTTATGAAAAAATAAGTGAAGAATACAGCGATATTCTTGTTGCTGGAAAAGTAAATATTGATGAAGAACCGCAGATTGCAGAAGCTGAAAAGATTGAGGTGATTCCTACGCTGGTTTTATATCGAAATGGAAAGGCAATAGATTCTATTGTTGCACCTGAATCAAAAATAATGATAGAGAATTTTATTAATGAAGCATTGGAAAAATAAAAGGAGGACTGCTGTATGAATGAAAATCATGTTTACGATATGATTATCGTAGGGGGAGGACCTGGAGGGTATACTTCAGCATTATACGCAGCCAGAGCAGGACTTGATACAATTGTTATAGAAAAATTATCTGCAGGTGGTCAGATGTCATTGACCTGGCAGATTGATAACTATCCTGGTTTTGAAAATGGAATTGACGGATTTTCATTGGCAGAGAAAATGCAAAAACAGGCGGAAAAATTTGACGCTAAAAGTGAATATGCTGAAGTTTATAATATGGATTTAACAGGAAAGCTTAAGAGAGTAGAAACTAGTTCGGGAATTTATATTGGGAAAACAGTAGTGATTGCTACTGGAGCAAATCCAAGAGAACTTGGCCTTGCTAAAGAAAAAGAATTGATAGGTCATGGGGTTGCTTATTGTGCCTCCTGTGATGGTATGTTTTATAAAGATAAGATCGTGGTGGTTGTTGGTGGTGGAAATTCTGCTGTATCAGATGCTGTTCTTTTAAGTCGAATTGCTAAGAAAGTCATCATTGTTCATCGAAGAGATACATTACGTGCAACGAAAATCTACCATGACCAGCTGATGAAAACTGAAAATATAGAGTTTCGATGGAACAATACAGTAAATGAACTGATTTATGGAGAACGATTGACTGGTGTGCGGTTGAAAGATACAGTTACAGGAGAAGAAAACATTATAGAATGTGACGGCCTGTTTGTGAGTATAGGAAGAAAACCGACAACAGATTTTTTAGGTAATCAGATAGAACTGGATAATAAAGGATATATTGTGGCAGGTGAAAACACTGAAACGAGTATTCCGGGTGTTTATGCTGTAGGAGATGTCAGAACAAAGTTACTTCGTCAGATAGTAACAGCAGTGGCAGATGGTGCTATGGCAGTACATATGGCAGAAGAGTATGTGGAGAAATAACAATCAGAATTTAATTGTTTAAGAAATTGTTCTTTGGTTAATGGCATTTTTATGTATCCTCTAGTTTTACTAAAATTCAATATGTATTATGTATATAAATAACAGATAATCAGGTATTATCCTTCAGCTATTTGAAAAAATATATATCTACTGCAACTGTTCCGTAATATCTATAGTTTAAAAATGTACAAGAAGGTCGGTTGTCTTATTGGGGACGATTAAGAGGAAGAAATAAACACTATATAATGAAACAATTACATATGAGATGGAATTTTCTATAAGGACACAGGAATCTGGCAGTTCTTAGTGTTACTAAATCCTTCTGTCGTACAGGCTTCATAAAAGGAACTAATATGCGACACTATTGCAATCGAGGTAATATTGACATAGAATTCCATGTATTATAGAATGGTATCTGTAAAAAGAAGGCATGAAGAAAGCAGCTTTAAACGGGCTGCTTTTTTTGTGTCTTCTTTTGTCTTTCCTGAGTACCGGAGGAGTTTTCTGGATGGAGCAGAGAAGACAAAAATAAATAAGAACAGGAGGAAGTATATGGAGGATACCAAAAAAACAGTTTTGGCGGGAAATGGGGAAAAAGATGTTCCGCGTGCGGTCTACGATGGTGTTTTGACAATTGATGTAGACGCACAGGTTGAAAGCATGGAGGAACAGGAAGAAGCCAGATGGCATCAGCTTTTGAATGCACATCGTACCAGAAAGATCCTGACGGGCCAGCTCGGGGGCATTGAAAAACTGGAGAGCGGGTGGATGGTCGCTGTTACATACTTTAATGGTTTCCGGATCATTATCCCAATGAATGAAATGATGATCAACCTTCAGGGAGACGGGCGTGAAAATGCGGATACCTTAAACCGTCAGGTCCGTATTGCTAACAACATGCTCGGCTGTGACATTGATTTCATCATCAAAGATCTGGATAACAAGAGCCGGAGTGTTGTAGCATCCAGAAAAGATGCAATGCTTAAAAAGAGACAGACTTTTTATATCGGAGAAGATACAGAAAAACCAATGCTCTATGAAGGCAGGATCGTAGAAGCAAGGGTGATCGCAGTAGCTCCCAAAGCAGTCCGCCTGGAAGTCTTTGGTGTAGAAGTATCTGTCCGGGCCAGAGACATGGCCTGGGAGTGGATGGTAGATGCCGGAGAAAAATTCCAGGTAGGCGATCTGGTGCTGGTCATGGTCAATAAGGTGGAAGCAAGCTCTGTTGACCAGATCATTATAGAGGTGGATGCAAAGAGTCCGACAGCCAATATCAATAAAGATAATCTCCGGAAATGCCATAAACAGGGAAAATATACAGGGATCATTACGGAAGTCTATAAGGGAACCTATTTTATCCGCCTTGATATCGGAGTCAATGCCGTGGCACATTCCTGCAATATGTCCGCACTTCCGGGAAAGAAAGATAAGATCGGATTTGTGGTGACCCGCATCAACGACAACTATGAAGTGGCAGAAGGCATTATCACAAGGCTTATCAAAAGAGCTTCCTGAAAATGTTTTTATGATTTTCAAAGAATTCTGTTGACACAGAAAAAGGGATTTCTTTAATATCGGAGATAAAGATGGAAAGGAGTGACGTCAGATGGCAAAAAAGAAGAAAAAACAGATGAGGGAAACCTTGTACTGTCCATATTGCAAAAGACCCGGGGTACTTAGGCCTGCAGCCTATGTCTATGGGGATAACAACCTGGATCCGGAGAAATACCTGTATGTATGCAGCGGCTATCCTTCCTGTGATTCATACATTGGGGCACACAAAAAAAGTATGCGTCCCATGGGAACCATGGCTGACAGCAATCTGCGTAATAAGCGGATCGAAGCACACAGAGCTTTGGATGCAATCTGGAAAAATGGTTATATGACCAAACACAGCACATATATCTGGCTTCAGAACCGTTTGAATCTCCGGGAAAAGGACACACATATCGGGAAATTTTCTTATTACCTGTGTGAACAGACCATCCGGGAATGTACAGACTATATAAAAAGCCGAGAGGAAAAAAAGAAATCCCCGGATAAAATAAGCGTGGCATGACGGAAAGGATGGATGCCCTTGAGACTACAGGCGACAGAAGATGATGTATATCATCTGATGGACCTTAAAGAACAGTATTTTATTATGACAGCAATATGCAGTGTGGCAGAGGGAATCAGCGCATACTTTTTCATATACCAGAAAAGATGCTGGGATCTTGTATATTTGTGTACTGCACTGGCGCTTGCGATAATCCTGCTTCTTCGTCAGGCCATAAAAATCAGCCGGAGGATCATGGAGGCAGAAAACTGTTATATGGCACTTGAAGAGGACAGCCTGGCAGTCTGCCAGCCGGAAAAGAACGGAAAATATGAGTCCTGCAGGATCTTTTACGATGAGATGGACAAGATCGTAGAAGGAACCAGGCGGGGAGTTCCGGAATTTTATATCGTGATCCGAAAAGAAGGGAAAGAACAGAAAAGCTTTTTCCTTTTGGATGAGGAAGAACAGGAACGGGATGTTTTCTGTGTACGATCCTTTGGCTTTGACAATCAGAGATTCATGGAGTTTTATCGGAAACTCAGGTGGATCGTACCAGGAAGAACAAGGATTATCGGGACCAAAACACAGGAAGTATGGAAACTGCGGCGGCCGAATATCGGAATCTGTACGGCAGCAGGCATGCTTTTGGGGTATGTACTTCCAAAACTCCTGGAAATGATGTATGGATAACAAGTTATGAAAGAAAACAGATCAGAAGCAGAGATTAAAAAGAGCTTAAATGGCTAGGAGGAAAAATGTCATGAGATGGTATACAGCAATCGGAATGAAAAAAGATGATGCAGATGGAAGGTTTTGTGTCTGGGTAGATGGGGAAGAAAAAGTACTTACAGAAATGGAAACTATTTTGTGGGCTGCGCTCACCTGGTCTTTCTGTGAAGAGGATAAGGTCCATTCCCAGATGCATCGTCTTCTTGTATTTAGCCTTGGAGAAAAACAGGCACAGGAATGGGCGGACAAAGAGGATTTTCAGTTTTGCCTGAACCGTCTGGTAAAGCGGGGCCTGGTTGTTCTGACAGAAGGATGTACCAGAGAGGAAGCTGTATACAGTATTATCAGCCGGTCAGTCATGGCTCCCATGGCCTTTTCACGGACAGAACGCATGAAGCATTTTATGGAAGCCCTTTCCATGGGAAAAGGACTGAAGTTTTCACTGAGGGCTTTTAAAAAGCCGCTGCTTACAGAAGAGGAATACCAGCTACTTTCCTATCTTCAAAGAGAAGGGGATGTTTCCTATCATCTGAAATGCTTAAAAGAAAAGGCAAAAAGCAGGGAGTCCCATTTGGAAGATTCCCTCCAGGAACAGATACAACGGGAATTTATAAGCCGCGTAGCGCAGCTTTACTATAAGAAACAGCTTGTGATCGACAACATAAGAAGGGAGGACTGTCTTGAAGCAAACGGAACATCCGTATTGGCACAGGCTGTATAAATGCTTGGAAGATTTTGGCACACGTTATCAGAATATACCGGATTTTTTTAAGGACAGGATCCAGCGATATGGTATCCTGTCTCTTTTTATCCTGCTTTTCGGATTATTTATGGGAACATGGATGAAAGACAAAACTTTTATTTTCTGGTCTTTCCTGCTTGGGATTATCGGGTTTATAAGAACATATCTTATTTTCCGCACCGCGGATAAAAAGACCTATGAAATCGTGGAAGGGCTGGTAACCGGGATAGACGGGAAAAATCCCTTTGCAAGATTACGGAAGATCCGGGTAAGTGATCCGGCCGGACGGCAGAGTGAACTTTTGCTGGATAAAAACGTAAAAGTTTTGGAGGGAAAACGTTACCGGTTTTATTTTGGCATAAATGAAAAGAAGCTGGTAGGAATCCGCCGGGTGGATGCAGCACTCAATAACGGTACTTTTTTGGGAAACGAAGAAATATAAGAGGAAGAGATTCCTTTTATAGCAGGGAGGGGAGCACCAGGCATGGTTCGATTCCATGCTGCCCTGTTTCCGCAAAAGACTATTGCGGGAAATACAGCAAAGGAGAGAAGGATATGTCAGAAACACTACAGGGAACCGTGAAATGGTTCAGCGCACAGAAAGGATACGGCTTTATCACCGGTGAAGACGGGATTGATTATTTCGCCCACTTTTCGGAGATCCAGATGGATGGATACCGGAAATTAAGCGGTGGCCAGCCGGTCCTTTTTGAAGCAGGGACGGATGCCAACGGGCGAAGCCTTGCCAAAAATATTTCCCCGGCGGATCCAAACGCTGAGTAAGACGTTTTCATAGTGCATGTACAGATTACCTATTCCCCTCAGATACATGCACTTATGCAGACGGATGAAAAGACAGGCGGTATCATGCCGCCTGTCACAACATGTAGCAGAATAATAAAGATAGCTCACACAATAACACAATATATAGTTAAAATTAATTGACAACCGCAAAATGTTGTGGTAGTCTTTAAATGAAAAATAATTTAACAGTCTATAAAAGACTGTGGTTATTCTTTAGTTCCGGACATTCCGGAAGAAACACTTTGGGGCGGTCTTGCCCTTAATGAGAAAAAATGGATATGCAAAATATAAGGAAGATGCAAGAAGGAAAGAAGATTCTTTTTGTGTCTTTTTTTATTGCATAAAAAGCAGAAAGGAGGAGCACGAATGAAACTGGCAGTTAAGGAAACTGCAAAAAGAAATACCTTAAGAACATCAAAAAAAGAAAACACATTGTAAAATCAGGAGGGTCGATTATGGAGACAATTAAATGGGAAAACGCAAATGCACTGGAAATTGGAATGCTTATGGAGATGGCAGAAGACGGCTATGTGTTTTGCATCGAAGATGGAAAGATACAGGCTGTTGAAGTCCGGATTTTCAGCTAGCGTGGAAAGGCGGACATTATGTATTATAAAGATGACTTTTATAAGGAGTTCCGGACAGAAAAGGAACTGTGCGAGTATCTGGAAGAGATAGACAGCCGGGCAGAATGGATCCGGATCACCAGTAAGAAATTAAAGGTAGCAGCTGCAGGAGAGGAAACCTGTACAGAGGTTCCGGGCATTTCCCTGGAAGCACTGGAAAAAGATACCTTATCTCATTCCAGGCTGGTTCTTATCCTGCCCGAGAGGATCTGTTATATAGGAAATTCAGCAATCAAATCGTTGAAAGGACGGGCCAGGATTGATGGAAAAGCCCTGGCAGATGTCGATAAGAAAACACTGGCAGAGATCTTGAATAAATGCCTGAAGGTTGCAAGAGGAAGAGCACTGATCCGTTTCTGTGAAGGAAAAATAAGGGCAGTCCTGTCTGGTGATGAAAAAGATTATGCCATCATATCCATGCCGGATATGTACATGGTTACCTCGGCATATATCCATGGGGACTATGAGAAGGCAACGTTTTTAAACGGCTATGCAGATCATTATTCTGTTACGGCGTCCTGGCAGCTGGAAGATACGAAACTTACAGATGTTTATAAGGAACTGATGCAGAATTATGGAAGAAAGACCGATAAGGACATAAAAGCAGTTGTACGGATCACTACGTCAGACGTTGGTGTGTCCGGAGCGAATATTTTTTATTCCCTGCAGGAGCCGACAAGAAATGTGATCCTTGGCAATGCCCTGAAGGTTACGCACAAAAACTGTAAAGGAATGGAAGATTTCACGGAAAACATAGAGTCGATCTTTGATTACTACCGGGAAGTCTTAAAAGGGGTCATGCGGCTGTGTGATATCTGGATCGAGCATCCGGCAAATGCCATGGCAGGGATCATGAAGCAGGCGGGATTTGGAAAAAAACTGCTTGCAGAAACCGTGGAGCAGTTTAAGGCTACTACCGGGGATGAGCCATGCAGCGCATACGAGATCTACTGCGGGATCTGTGAATCCATTACCATTGCAAGGCAGGAAAAGACGAATGAGAGAGGACTTTTAGCTCTGGAAGAAAAAATTGCCGGCTGTGTGTCAAAACGCTGGCATGAATATGATATTCCTGGCACTGTAAAATACTAACAGGATTTAAAAGAATGGAGACAGTATGGACTGTCTTTTTTTGATGGGAGGAAAACATGAAGGTTACGAATGGAAAAGATGTGGCAAGGCTGCTGGTAGATGAATACTTGAACTGCCATCCCACCGGACACAAAAAATTTATGGAGTCCATGGCAAAAGAGCAGCAGGAAATAAAAGACAATTACACTTATCTTGGGTTTGCCTGGCTAAAAGGTCTTTCAGAGGTCAGATATTACGACCTTCGAAACGAAGCATCGAAACTGATGGCCGATGATCTGTGTCTGCATGTAAAGGAACAGCCAGAAAGGGTGCGCCTGGTGTATGAAGGTGCAGAGGAAATGGAGATCAATCCTTCAGATGAAGAGCAGATGGCAAAAATGTTTACCTGCTACCTGCTTGCAGGAAGTATGGACGGATATGGGGAATTTGTGGATTATGCCCTTGATACCCACCGGACATTGCAGCAGAACCTGACACGGTTTTTTGTGGAATGGTTTGCAAAAGCAGAAAAAGGCTCTGCATTTTTAAAACGGGCAAAGATGGTGTATTCCAGGTATTCCCTGCCATATATCTAAATTACGGAGGTATGTGATGGATAGAAAACTTCCGGACTGGTTAAAAGAGAGCAGGGAGGCAGAAAAACTGATCGCATGGCTGAAATCGCCGGATTGTGAAGTAAAAGAATTTTCCGGACAGCTGTTTATAAAGGCAAGATATGGAAACTGTTTCTTTTTCTTTGACTGTTTAAAGGAAAACAGAAAAACAGACCGGAACTGGTGTGCCGTGATCCACATGCCGGAGTATTCCCTTTATGAAGCAGAAGATCTTTTTCTGAAGCCGATCGGGATACCGGATGATTTTGGTTTTCCTGTGCGTGAGGATCTGATCCCGAAACTGGAAACACAGATAAGCCGCATTGGAAAGAAACTTATCCGGGAACAATGGGATGAACTTTTGTTAAAAGGCGGGTATGCAGCTTCACAGATGATCCCGGAGATCAGCAGGGTTTATATCCAGCTAAATGCAGACCGTTTTATTAAAAAAGGAAAGCGGCCGGAGGATCTGATCTATCAGCCGCAGTTTCATTTTGCGGATATGAAGTGGGAATTTTCTGACTGGATGTTTCTGGAATATTTAAGCAACCCACAGCGGGCAGCAGAGCTTTTCGCCCAGAAGTGGCTGCTTGAAAAACTTCCGGAGATCTCAAAAAAGAAGATCTGTATCGGATGTATCCGGGAGGAAATGGAAGAAATGTTAAAAAAGACTGGGACAGGGCCGGAGGTAAGCCTTCCGCGTTCTGCTTAGTATAAAAAATGAAAAAATCAGGAGGAAACGAATAATATGGGTAAATACAATTACATGAATCTGAACCAGAAGATGATCAAGATCAGAAGAAAGGTGCCGAAGCTGATCCGCAAACGGTACAGTGAGGACGTTACTTATGATTTTGTAAAACTGGATGATATTTATGAATGCCTGACACCGGCCCTTAATAAATACGGGGTCGATTTTGACATCTTAAGTGAAAGGCCGACTCAGATGGACGAACAGGGCAATTCCGTGTTTTTAAAGGAAATGGGAGCACTCTGGAGATATGAGGCTGACCTGGAACTGTGCTGGACCAATGCAGACCGTCCGGGAGACAAGGTACGGAGCTTTTTGCATGTCATTGGAACCAATGAAGCACCGGATAAAGCAAAAGGTGCGGCATGGACGTATGGCCTGAAATATTATTTCTTGAATAAATTCAATATCATGCAGGCATCTGGAATGAACGATCCGGACATGCGTGGGACGGAAAAAGAAGAAATGCCGAAGCAGGAAGCTTCCGTAAAACCGGAAAAGCCGAAAAAGAAACAGGAAAAGACAGAAAGAAAAGAAACCGCAGCAAAGCAGGAGCAAACGGAACCGGTCAGGAAAAGAAAACGGACCGTAAAAAACTGCGTGATGGAAATGCCATATCCGAAGATCCTGTAAAAGTGGAATATGCAGTAACGGATACAGAAGAAAACCTGCCTAGACAGATGACTTTTGGAATGGAAGAAAGTGAAAGCGGACTGGAAGAATTTTCCGATGAAGAAACCAAAGCGGAAGATCCGGTTCAGACCGAGGAAATCTCCGTAGATGAGGAAATTACTGCCGAGACGGATGCAGACGGTTTCCGTGCAGTAGAAGAAACGGATGAAGTTCCATTTGATGAGGATGATGAGATTTCTTTTGATGCAGAAGAAGAGGAAGAAACACCAGAAGAGACGGCAGAGGAAACGGTAGAGGATATAGATAACGTAGAGGATGCAGAAGACGAAGTGAAATGGGCAGAAAAGGTTATCTGCAATTTTGGTGTCTATGCCGGAACCCCTCTTGGGGAAATGATGCAGGATGCCAGAGGTTACCAGACGATCAAATGGCTGGTACAGCGTTACAAAGGCCAGAATCAGGAAATAAAGAAAGCTGCGAAGATTCTTTTGGATCATGAAAAGGAAATGCAAAAAGCAGCCTGAAAACAGAGAAACAGTTCGAGGTGGCTCCGGGAACGGGGCCATCTTTTATGAAAAGGAGGAAGGCATGTATGCCAGAGAATCGTTTACGATCGCAGAAGTAGCAGATCTTTTGTCAATCCGAAGACTGAGTGATTCTTACCAGGACGAATTTCCGGTGGAATGTCCTTTTTGCGGGGATTTAAGAGGAAAATGCGGTTTTTGCATCTGCAAAAATGGAGAACTGAAAAATGTTTACCATTGCTATCATTGCGGAGCATCCGGAAACATGCTGACACTGTATGCGGAACTATCCGGCATTTATGGAAGGAACCGGTATAAAGAAGCCTACCGTGAGATAAGGCAGGCACTTTCTTTTTCTGGAACGGATGAAAGGCAGCAGGCCACGACACGAAATGGGTTCGCTTCTATCGTTCCTAAAAAGAAACGCATTTCCCTTACGGAAGAGGAATGGGATTACCGGGACCAGGTATATAAGGAGATGCTCACTTTTCTTAAGCTTAAGGAAACACACCGGAGGAACCTCCTCCTACGTGGGCTGACGTTAAATGAGGTCAGACAGATGGAAGAACGAGGTTTTTTAAGTACGGATGAGGAGAATTCCGTGGCCATTGCCAGAAAGCTCTTAAAAAAGGGATTTCGCCTGGATGGGGTTCCTGGATTTTTCATCAACCGGGATGGTGACTGGGAAGCTGCTTTTTATAGGAAGAATAACGGGTATCTTTGCCCGGTCCGGGATGGGAAGGAACGGATCATAGGATTCCAGATCCGGCTGGATGTTCCTTTAAAAGAACGGAAGTACCTCTGGTTTACCAGCAGCGGCTTAGAAAAAGGCACATCAAGCGGCAGCCCGGCAGGAATGTTTGGGAAAATAAAGGATGGCACGGTTTACGTAACAGAAGGGATCTTAAAGGCAGAGATCGCATGGATGTGTACAGGAAATCCTTATATCGGAGTCCCTGGAGTTTCCAATCATAAAGGACTGGAAACTGTCTTGCGAAAACTGAAAGAGCAGGGGTTAAAAAGAGTTTACGAATGTTACGACATGGATAAAATGATGGAATTGTCCTGTAAGCACGATGAAAAAAGTGCGTGCCGGCAATGTGAACATGGAATTCATCTGTATCATGGAGAATGCCCCAGAAAGCGCAGAAAGAGGGACATGATCCGAAAAGGCTGTATAAAACTATATGAGATCTGTGAGGAACTGAATGTGTCCTGCAAAAGAGTTACCTGGGATACCGATGCATCCGGTACCTGGATGGAACACTACAAAGGCGTGGATGACTGGATCCTTCAAAAAGAGGAAAAAGAACACAGGAAGACGGCATAAAATGTTTGGTCAGATAAAAGGGAAACTGGAATTTTTTTCAGTTTCCTTTTTATCTGGCTGAAAAAGCCGGAAGAAAGGAGAAAGCGATGCAGATAAGAGACGGACCAAAAGAAAACTGCAGGGAAAAAAGCGATCATGAAAGGAGAACGTGCACTTGGAAAAAAACTGGAAGAAAAGATGGATGGCGGGTGCGATGGCTTTTGCTCTGTGCTGCACTACGCTCTTGCAGACAGGAGCTTCTGCAGTATCCGCCGCTGAGGTGGGAGGCGTTTCCGCACAGAGCGAGACGCAGATCGAGGTACAGACAGAAACACAGACAGAAACGCAGACGGAGAAAAGCGAGGAAGAACTGATCGAGGAAACCGTTGCTGATCCGGAACTTGCGCTTATGGTTACCGAAGGGGAAGCCTTTGATATCCAGAATGATTTTACAGGACTGAAACTCTCTGAAGGAGACCATGTGGAACTGAAAAAAGCAGCAATGGAAGACGGGACTGTATTTGATTATAACCATGCGGGAACCTATAAATGCGTATATCTTGTTACACCCGCATCCGGGGAAGCCTATCTGGTTGCCAGAAACATTACGGTGACACCAAGGGAAGCAGAAACAGACGGATCCAATGGCGGTCAGGAACAGGAAAGCGGCGATGACGAACCGGAGGCAGACCCCGTCCTCCCGACCATAAGCCCGGAAGATGCCCCGGAAACCCTGGAAGAGCCGGAAGAAACGGAGGAGCCAGAAGAAGAGGAAGCAGAAGAATTTTCCGATGAGGAACCAGAGGATGGAAGCCATCAGGTTGACATCGTACAGGGAAATGAATTCAATATTGAACTGGACCACGAGGACGGACGTTACCAGACGGGGGAGACGGTTAACTTTTCCGGTGATATCCCGCAGGGAAGCCTGATCGCAGTGGGAACAAGTCTTGTCGAAGCAAACCAGACAGAGAATACCGAAGATCTTCTGTATGCAGAAGTAAGCTACGATGAGGGAACAAATTCCTTCAGCTTTGAGATGCCGGAAGATGATGTTGCATTAAGTGTGCTATATGACCAGGCTGAGGGCGGTATTAGTACCATGGTAGCTTCCGATGGAGACTTGTGGGATGATTCAACAGACATTGAAGCTAATACCTATTACTATTATTCAGATGGAAAACTGCATCCTTTTGATTCTGTTATGGGACAGGGCGGAAATGATTCCTATAAGTATATCCGTTACAAAGCAGGCGGAAAGACTTATACCGTCTATGCATACTGCATGCAGCACAGTAAACAGTCCCCGCCAAGTGGAACGACTTATAAAAATATGGTCGAACTGGATGAAGGCGGCGATGACCGTTATTTAAGGAAGGCCATGTTTTACGGATATGGCGGTCCCGGATGGGGCGGCACATTCAACGGCTATAATATCAAATCCATCATGGAAAAATACGGCTGTTCCTCCGAGACCCGTGCAATGCAGCATTATCTGGTCGATTATTTATATGACGGGGAATCCGGATTTGGAGGATCCCTTTCGACAACTGCCAAAAACATGTTAAAAGAGATCAAGGCAGCCCTTGCAAAGATGCCGGATCCAACGACCATGGAGCTGACACCTGGGCTCAGTGCTTCTGCAAATGGAAACCAGAGCCCGACCTTCACATGGAAGGCAAACGCAGCTTTTGTGATCACGATCCATCTGGAAAACGGGGTCTCCCTTGTAAATGAGACGACAGGAAAAACCGGGACCGGAAATGTGAGCGTAAAGGGCGGTGAAAAATTCCATCTGGAAGCAACCACCCAGAATATTGGAAGCCTGAAAGGAAAATATGCGATCACATCCAACTATCCGCTTAATTTCCATGCCATGCTCTTAAATCTGGCGAACAGCCAGGATATCGGCTTTGGATATTATACCGATACACTGGAGCTGAACCTGGAGGTAGACTGGCCGGATGAAGCAACGGTCAAGATCATCAAAAAAGATAAGGGGAGCAACGCGCTCCTTGCAGGTGCCGTTTACGGCATCTATGCAGATGAAGCCTGCACGAAACTTATCAAAAAAATGCCGGCAACAAATGCAAAAGGGGAATCCGAAGTAAAGATCACCAAAACACAGGATACCGTTTACCTTCGTGAAATCTCAGGCCCATCCGGATATGTGCTGGATACGAAAGCCTATGGGGTAAAACTGGTCGTGGGGCAGACCGCTTCCAAGAACTTAACGGATAAAGAGCAAAAAGGTGCACTCACCATTTATAAAGAAGGAGAAGTGCTTACCGGAGCGACCGTCACGGAAGATGGTGTGACCTTTGCCTACGAAAAACGGAAATTGAAAGGAGCCGTTTACAGTGTTTATGCAGGTGCAGATATCAAGGCGGCAGATGGCACCCTCATCTATAAAAAAGGTGCACTTGTCAAGGATAATCTGGTTACCGGAGATGACGGAAGCGTTACGTTAAAGGATCTCTATCTTGGCACCTACACAGTAACCGAGACGAAGGCTCCGGATAATTATGTATGCAAAGGAGAGTCTAAGACTGTTGAGCTTGTGTATGCAGGCCAGACCGTAGAAGTGCAGACTGGCAGTGCCACCTTTTTAAATGAACGCCAGAAGGCAGCAGTCCGTGTGGAAAAGCAGGACGAAGAGACAAAAAATCCACTCTCCGGAGGCATCTACGGGCTGTATGCAGCAGAAGATATCAAAGTTGATGGTAAGACCGTTGTTCCCAAAGGAACCCTGATCGAAAAAGCAACGACCGGAGCCGATGGAAAAGCTTCTTATAAAGCGGAACTTCCGATCAATTACAGCTACAGCATCCGGGAGATCCAGGCACCGGAACTTTACCTTAGAAACAGTGAGGATACTTACACCTTCACTTTTAAGTTTACCAATGATAAGGAAGAAAAGGTAAACTTTAGCCATACCTTTACAAATAAGCGTGTAAATGCAACAATCGACCTGGTAAAAGAAGACAGCGAGACAGGAAACAGCGCACAGGGAGATGCTGTATTTGAAGGAGCCATTTACGGGCTCTATGCAAGGGAAGACATTAACCATCCGGATGGCAGGAGCGGAGTCCTTTATAAAAAGGACGAGCAGGTAGCTACCCTGACGACCGATAAAGAGGGAAAAGCAAGCGTAAGCAACCTGTATCTTGGAAAGTATTATTTGAAGGAGATCACGCCTCCAGTAGGTTATCTTCTGGACGAAGAGGAGCATGATGTAAACTGCGACTACGAAGGAGACCAGGTAGAGACGGTAAAACGAAATACCGTTTCCAAAGAAGACGTGATCAAACAGCCATTCCAGTTGATCAAAGCAGCGGATAATGATAAGACCGATGCGGATCTTTTAAAAGGTGCCGGATTCTCTGCTTATCTGATCAGCAGCCTGACTGTAAAGGACGATGGAAGCTATGACTTTACAAATGCGACCCCGATCGTTCTTACGGAAGACGGAAAAACAGAAATGTTTACCGATGAACGCGGCTATGCGTGCAGCATCCCGATTCCTTATGGACACTACATTGTCCGTGAGACTACAACACCGCATAATTTTATGCCGGTAGATGATTTTATCGTAACCGTAACCGAGAACAGCAGCACACCGCAGGTATGGAGAGTCCTTTTGGACGATGAGTTCAAAGCAAAGCTTAAGATCGTGAAACAGGATGATGAGACCAAACAGCCGGTCCTCCTTGCCAATACAGAATTCAAAGTGTACGACCTGGATGCGAAAAAGTATGTGGAACAGGTAACGACCTATCCAAATACGGTTGTCCATAAATCCTATTTTACGGACGAAAATGGTTACCTGATCCTTCCGGAATCCTTAAAATGCGGAAATTACAGGATCGAGGAAGTGAGCGCGCCGGATGGCTACACCCAGAATACCAAGTATGTGGAGATCAAAGTTGACAAGAATACAGCTTATCAGATGGATTCTGTCAGCGGGGATGCCATCATTACCGTGACCTATGAAAACCATCCGGTCAAAGGTAAACTGGTGATCCATAAATCCGGTGAAACCTTAAAATCCTTTAAAAAGGATTTTGTATACGAAGAAACTTCCCTGGAAGGGGCAGAATTTGAAATCTACGCAGCAGAAGATATTTTCACACCGGATCATCAGGTGGACGAGCAGGGAAACCGTCACGTGATCTATGCAAAGGATACCCTGGTAAAAACAGTGACCACTAATAAAAATGGGGAAGCTGTTATCAAAGACCTTCCGCTTGGAAAATACCGTGTGAAAGAAACAAAAGCACCGGCCGGATTTGTCTTAAATCCAGACAGTCAGGAAGTATCCTTTATCTATAAGGATCAGAACACACCGGAGATCGAAGAAAAACTGGAATTTTCCAATGAACGCCAGAAAGTAGAGCTGAGTGTGGAAAAACAGGATGCCGAGACCGGAAAGACTTTAAAAGGTGCAACCTTTGGATTATACAATAAAGAAGCAATTTCTTCCGGCGACAAGGTAATCGTAAAAGCAGATACACTGCTTCAGGAGATCACAAGCAACGAAAAAGGTAAGGCAGCGTTTACGCTGGATCTTCCGCTTGGCAGATACTATGTAAAAGAGCTGCAGGCGCCGGCGGGTTATGTATCTTCCGATGAGATCCTGGAATTTGATGCCACATACCAGGGCCAGGACGTAAAAACGATCAAATTAAAATCCGTGAAGAAAAACCAGCCGACAACGGTAGAAGTGACAAAAGCAGACATCACGACTGGAACAGAACTTGACGGGGCTTCCATGAGTGTACTGGATAAGGATGGCAACGTGATCGATTCCTGGACATCCGTAAAAGATTCCCCTCATGTGATCAAGAGACTTCAGGTTGGAAAAACATACATTCTGCGTGAGGAGCTTGCACCATACGGTTACTTACGTGCAACAGACGTAGAGTTTACGATCTCTGATACTGCAGAAGTACAGAAAGTCAAAATGGAGGATGAAGTCCCGGTAGCAAGACTTCTGGTAAACAAGAAAGGGGAATTCTTAGACAGCGTATCCCTTCTTGACAATGCAAAAGGCATGATCGAGCACCTGTTCAACTATGTGACCGGAAACCTGACTGATGTAACCTTCAATGTTTACGCGGCAGAAGCCATCCGTGCAGCTGACGGGGTAAGTGCAGATTATTATGCGGCAGATGAACTGGTCGGCTCCATTACAACAGATGGAAATGGCATCGCCCAGATGGATAACCTTCCGCTTGGACGTTATTACATCGTGGAAAAAGAGACCGCACATGGCTACGTTCTGGATAATGAACCAAGATATGTGGATCTTACATACCGTGACCAGGATACACCTCTGGTTACTTATAGTGCCGACTGGCAGAATGCGCGCCAGAGGGTACAGGTGGAAGTCCTGAAAAAAGAAAAGGACAGTGACAAAGTACTTTCCGGGGCAATCTTTGGCCTCTATGCAGCAGACGATATCGTATCTTCTAAAGGAAAAGTACTCCTTGCGAAAGACACCCTGATCGAACTGAAGACCACAGATGAGGATGGAAAGATCCAGTTTGTTGCAGATCTCCCGGTTGACAGCAGGTACTACATTAAGGAACTTGCCGCCCCGGATGGCTATGTAACAGACCAGGAACCGCAGGAATTCACTTTTGAGTACCAGGGCAGTGGAACCAGTGTTGCAGAGTATGCGTTCACCTTTGAAGATGAACAGACTACGGTAGAACTTTCCAAAGCAGACCTGACGGACAAAAAAGAACTTCCGGGAGCATCCTTAAAGGTAACAGATGAGAATGGAAATACGGTGGATGAATGGGTATCCAAAGAGGAAGCACATATCATCAAGGGTCTTATCGTAGGAAAGAAATACAAGATGACAGAAACAAAGCCGGCAGATGGTTATGTGACTGCGGAAAGTATTGAATTTACCGTCGAAAACACAAAAGAAGTACAGAAACACCAGATGCTTGATGATGTGACCAAAGTGGAAATCAGCAAGAAAGACATTACGGATTCCAGTGAGGTACCGGGAGCAAAACTGATCATCCTGGATAAAGATGGAAAGAAAGTTGAAAGCTGGACATCCACAGATAAACCGCATATGGTCGAAAAACTTCCGGTAGGCGAATATACCCTTCGTGAAGAGCAGGCCCCGGATGGATACCTCATTGCGGAAGATGTGAAATTTACGGTAAAAGATACTGGAAAAATCCAGAAAGTCAAAATGAAGGACGCACATCCGTATGGAAAACTGGTCATCAAAAAGACCGATTCCACCAGTAAGGCAGCCCTTCCAGGAGCAGAATTTGAACTGCGTGAAAAGGAAAGCGGAAAAGTCGTAGAAAAACTGGTAACGGATAAGACCGGAACAGCGACAAGCGGCAAGATTCCGATTGCTACTTATAAAAATGGAAAAGTAGAGAAAACCGTGGAATATATCCTGGTAGAAACCAAAGCACCAAATGGTTATGAATTAAGCTGCAAAAAAGAGGAGATCCGCTTTGAATACAAAGACGGAAAAACCAAGGTGATCGAGATCGTAAAAGAGATCAAAAACACCAAATCCCCTTCCGGCAGCACACCGACAGGAAACAGCACGAAAACAGGGGACAGCACCAACATCTGGCTTCCGATCCTTCTGGCAGTCCTTTCTGCCTGCGGCATTGGCGGCGTGATCTGGTATAAGAAGAAAAAAGGAAATTAAGGAATACGGTTCAGGGCTGCTCGATTTACCGGCAGCCCTTTTTCCAGGAAGAATAATCGGAGGTTTGTATGAGATACATAAAAGAAATCATGATCGTGGCAGTCTGCCTGATGGTACTCAGTTTTTGCGTATGTACCGGTTTTGGCATTTACTTTATGTACCGGGAAGGTGTGCAGGAATATGAAGACCTGCGTACATACGTCAAGGAAACAGATGAGGATGACCACACAGAAGGAACAGACGGAAGCGATGGGAAACAGACCGTGGTTGATTTTAAGGCATTAAAAAAGATCAATCCGGATATCGTTGCATGGATCCGGATCCCAGATACCAGCATTGATTACCCGGTAGTTCAGGGAAACGATGACTCCTATTACCTGACGCATACTTTTAAGAAGACAGAACATGTGGCAGGGGCCATTTTCCTGGATTCCGATAACAATGCCGATTTTTCTGATGACAAGAACATCATTTATGGTCACAATATGAAAGATGGCAGCATGTTCCGCGGACTTCGAAATTTCCTTGGCGATAAATTTTTAAAAGAACACCATATCCTCTATCTGTATCTTCCGGATGAAGGGGTATGGATCTTTGTGATCGTAAAATGCGAGTATACACCGGCAGATGGAGATGCTTTTTTACTTGGAACGCAGGAAGAAGTCCCGACGCTTCTGCTTTCCACCTGTGGAACAGATGCCTCCAAACGTCTGGTCATATGGTGTGAAAGGCAGGAAGAGAAAGGTGGGCAGATAGAATATTCTGACGAGGAAGCAGAAGTACAGGAAGCTACGGATGATCTTGCTTTCTTAGATGGGGAGTTTGTAGAAAACGAAACCCATGATTTTATTTAAATGTTTGCAGAAATTTAATGGATAATTTCTAAAAAATATAACATTTTAATTTTCAGGTCTTTCTGGATGGACAGGAACAATAATAGTCTATCCGGGAGGACCTTTTTTTTATTGCAAGAATGGCGTAAAATGGCACTTTTGATGGAAATACGATTGCAGAAAAATGAAAAAAGAAATATTAGTTCTGACTATCATGTCCAGTATGCCGCAAATCATTTGGAGAAGGCGAAGGACGTGTTTATGAAAGCGATGAAGATCCTCTGGATTTATATAGCCCAGTGGAAGGAAAAATAGAAATTAAACTGAGATGATAAAAAAATATAGAAAAAAGAATTGACAATTGTATTCTACAGTTGTAGAATACAATTAACTTCTACAGATGTAGAAAATAAAATTCTAGGAGAATCCACGATGAAGACAAAATTTATGACACTTATGACGGTAGCAACACTTGGGATTTTTTCAGCTGCAACGGTTATGGCAGCAGGAAATAACGATTTCTATACACAGCCGCCGGCTGGATCTGAATGGGAAAAAGCAGATACGGAAGGTACCTATGCAAGCTATACGAACGGAAATGATTATGTAAATATCTATAAATATTCACTGGAGGATGTCAAAACAGGGATTGCCAAATGCAATGACACATACGATGCCTGCTATCAGACAATTTATTCAGAAGGAAACAGCCTGTATATGGCAGTGGGATATGCAAAAGATGCAGATGACATCAGTGACGTCAGAAAATTTGTAGAATATATTTCGTATCCTGGAAATCCTTCACTTACCAGACAGGAGAATGAAAACCAGACCGATGATTCTTCTGATGATTCTGATAAGGCAACTACAGATACTGCCAGTCAGAAGTCAGGAGGAGATTCAGATTCCTCCGATACAGAAGAAAATGCTTCTGCAAAATCCTCGGACAGCAATGATGATTCCGATATCCTTTCTACTTCACCAATGACATTAGTTGACAGTGATGGAAATACCATTGAGATTAATTACATTCTTCACAAAGATTATTCTTGTGAATATCGTGGAGATGATGGAATGAACTATACCGATAATGGGGATGAGACTTATACCGACGAAAATGGAAATACCTACTCAGCTCTGAATGATGATACTCATCATCTGGGACATACGTTGGAACAGCATGACCTTCAGGATGCAAACGGTAATACTGTGACGGTTACGGAAACTACAAATGGTGATTATTATTTCCAGGATGAAAATGGTACAGGATTTACGGACAACGGAGACGGGACATGGAGTGATGAAAATGGCAGCAGTTATACAGAAATAGACTGATAGTGGTCAGTAGCTGCAGGAATGGCAAGGGCATTTGCAAATTGTGCAAAAGCCCTTGCCATTTCCGTGAACCGTGGTAAAATAGAGTTATTCCTACATTTGTAGAAAATATGTAACAGGAGGTATGAAAAAGTGAAAAAAACTTACCAGAGACTTCCGGAATCAGAGCTGGATATTATGCTCGTTCTTTGGAATAATACTCCGCCGATGACCAGACCGGAGATCGAGAAAGTGATCAATATGAAGAAAAAGCTTGCATCAACAACAATTTTGTCATTGCTGACCAGATTGGAGAACAAAAATTTCGTGGAAGTGACGAAACAGGGAAAAATGAATCTGTATACACCCCTGGTTTCGCAGTCAGATTATCAGGCACATGAAAGCCAGAGTGTTCTTGAGAAACTTTATGGGAATTCACTAAAAAAGTTTGTAACTTCACTTTATCATGGAAAGAAGATCAGCTCAGAAGAAGTCCAGGATCTCAGTGAATTTCTTAAGAACCTGGAGGACAGGGAGGAATAGCAAATTATGGAAGTTCTTATTCTGCACATTCTGAAACTGAATATTATTGCAGCAGTAGTAATTTTACTGGTAAAAGTGCTTGCGACTCTGTTTAAAGGACGTGTATCAGCGAGATGGAAGTACTTTATCTGGCTATTGATTACGATAAGCCTTTGTGTTCCGGTGCGCCTTCCGGAGAATCTGGCACTGGTGGATTTCAAAGTACTTAGAAGCAGTCAACAGAATACGCAAAACCCGAAGATAACGGATTACGCAGTCAGACCAGAGAAAAGTCAAAAGATAACAGAAACCGTATCATCTGCGAGCAATGACATGAAAAATTTGACAGAAATCCCGGAACAAAAGAGAACTGTCAGGTACGAATCAGATAAATGGCTGGGAATTGTGGCTTTGATTTTTGCTGCTGTCTGGCCGAGCGTAGCGGTACTTAAACTGACAGGAGAATTGCTGGCATATTATTTTTCTATAAGGAATCTGGAACGGATGAGTCTACAGGTAAGTGATACGGTGAGTATTCAGATGTACCGTGCAGCGTGTCAAAAGAAGCACGTACGCAGAATACCGGAACTCAGGCAAAACGCAGGTCTTACCACACCGCTTCTTGCAGGACTTTTACATACAAAATTGTATCTACCAGCAACCGGGTATTCAGCAGAAGAAAGAAAACTTATCTTTTACCATGAACTTACACATTATTGCCATCGGGATCTCTGGTATAAGATGCTCCTTCGAATCTGTGCATCGATATACTGGTTCAATCCCTTTCTTCTTATCATGCTGAAAGAAGCGGATAAGGATATTGAAAATCTGTGTGATACAGCGGTTGTTCGCAGAGTTAATAAAAAGGAACATAAATTATATCGACAGCTGCTTCTCAGGACAGTGGCCATGGAAAATCAGATTCCATATGTGACAGCAAGTCTTAATGACAGCGAAATGGTGTTTAAAGATCGGATTCTGTATATGGTGAACATTCGGAAACTCCGCAAAGGAATTCTTCCGGGAATTCTTGTGACGCTGCTGCTTGCAGGCGGTAATCTGGTATTTAATGTCTCTGCCGGGACAGATACAGTTTCAGTAGAGACGGAGAAGTCTGGTATTGAAAAAAATGCAGATCCAGAGAAAAATAATGTACCGGATTATGCACCGTTTTCTGAAATGGTAACTATGCAGAAAGCTGCTGAAACACAGGACGAAGGAGGAGTGACAGAGAATACAGATACAGAGGATTCTGTAGACGAAGAGGAAAAAGCGGATGCGGAAACAAATGATGAACCTGCCATGGAAAACAGCGGACAGGTAAGTGAAACGACCGATGATGGAATTACCTCTGACAACAACGGGTCTGTTTCATCTTATGAAAATCTGCCAGCAGGCGTACCATATACCAGTGGATTCACTACTACTTCCGGTGTAGCATCAATTGTAGCACCGGGTGGAGGAGATGAAGAATCCAGAGTTCTTTACGATAACGGAGATGGGACCTATTCTGATGCTTATGGGAGCCGATACAGTTATCAGGGAGATGGAAACTGGGCAGATGCCAATGGAAATTCATATCGTACCTGGAATGACGAAGGTTATCATTTCGGAAACCAACTGGAACAGCATGAACTTCAGGGCAGTAACGGTACTGTTAATGTAATAGAAACAACAAACGGAGATTATTATTATTGTGACGCAGATGGGGTCGGATACACAGACAATGGTGACGGCACCTGGACGGATGAGAATGGGAACATCTATACAGAATAAACAAAGAAGCAGGACAATGGGGATGCTACCCAATGCCCTGCTCCTTTGTTTATTCAAAATGAACCGTAATATATTTTTGATTGCGACTTTTAGGTTTATCGGGAATCGTCATTTCTAATTGCCCAGATTCTAAAAGCGGATTGATATGCTTCAAAGTGAAGTTTCTTAAATCTTTGAAGCCGCAAAATGCTGCAAGCTCTTTCTTTGATTTTGATGTTGTGCAAAAAGCCAAAATCTGTTTTGATACCGTTGATGATTCCGATTTCTGTCTGTCAGCCAGATTTTCCAATGGGATAAATTTACTGGATTTACGCACAAGGCTGTAACATTCGTTGATTAAGATACGGATTAACCAGGCCCGGGCATAGTTATCGTTTTTTAATGTACCGACGTTGAAAAAAGCCTTCACAATTGTATATGGGTAAGAAGTAAGACAGGTATATCATGTCAACAGAGGGGAAAGTTTTATTTCCTCTATTATTAAAAAAATAAAGTTTATTTGGGGATATTTTGAAAAACTGTACGTCTAATTTATGTAAATGAAAATTGCCGGCCGGATAAAAAAGGTGGTGTTAAAGTGACCAAAGAAGAATTAGGGACGTTGATTCTCAATTCAGAGAGACAATTGTATTCTACTGCCAAAACAATTTTAATTAACGATCAAGATTGTGCGGATGCTATTCAGGAAACGATTGTTAAGGCATTTTCAAAGATTGGAACTTTGAGAAATGACAAATATGCCAAGACTTGGTTGATTCGTATATTGATCAATGAGTGTTATACTCTTTTGAGAAAGTCGAGTAAACTTGTTTCTTTGGAAGGGATGAGTGAAATGACAGAAATTGAGACAGATCAGAAAACTGACTACAGTGACTTGTACAGAGCCGTAAATTCTTTGAAAGAAGAATTACGAATGCCAGTTATTCTGTACTATATTGAGGATTTCAACATAAAAGAGATTGCGCAGATTCTTGAGATAACCGAGGGAGCAGTTCAAAAAAGACTTGCCAGAGCACGGGGAAAGCTTAAGCGTAATTTACAGGAAAGTGAGGAGTTGACAGTATGAGGTTAGAGGATATGAAAAAAAATATTCCTGAAACTCCGGAGTTCATCCACACGATGATCCAAAGCGAAGTGAAAAAACAGCTTCAGGACACGAAGGTGGTTAATATTCAGACAAGGAGAGTGAAAAAATGGACAGGTGCCAGAGTGGCTGCAGCAATAGCCGTATGTGTATTGGTTACATCGACCATAGTCTATGCAGGTGCCAAATTATATCATATGTTTTTAGAAAAACAAGGAGCCTACAGTATCGTAACGGGAATTAAGGCGGATGGCAGCACAGGGAAAATTAATCTTCCTGAAAAAATTCATGATATAGATATCTCAGCAGGATATATTCCAGAAGGTATGGAATGGATTGATGAATTCCATCTGGAATATCCTGAGCATGATCGAATCGGAGGATTCAGCTTTGCATCTGTGCTTTTAGACGGGGATGATTTGAGCAAAGTAATGCAAGATAAGAATGTTGTTGACTGTGAGGAACGAACTTTTGGCAATTATGAAGGTGTATATCTTAAATATAATGACCTGGCAGAGGATGGATCTTTTAATCAAAGGATTTATCTTCTTCGCCCAGATATATATCGTGTAATTACTGTTTATATCGGTGATGATATTTCAAAAGAGGATGCCATTAAAGTGGTAGATAACCTTGTAATCACCGAAAATGATACAATGATTGAAACCGCTGGTTTGTATACGTGGAGCGAAATGGTATCCCCTGAAGAATCATCGGGAGAAGCAGTGATGACTTCTATTGCAGATAATAAATTGCTAATGCATCAGATTGGTGAAGTGTTTGATATATCAGCATCTGGTGAAGACAGAGATGGCAACTATATTGAAAATGATAAAATTTTAGTTTGTGTTGATGCTGTTCAGGTGGAAGACAATCTGCAGCTGCTTGGTCAGAATAATGTGCCGGAAGAATGGACTGATGCAGTTGGAACTGATGGAAATTTAGTAAATAATACGCTGTCTTATATTAAGTCCGGTAATGGCATTGATTCAGTGGATGAGATTGTAAAAACAGAAAGTGTGAAACAAAAGCTCGTCTATGCGACAGTTACTTATACCAATAAGTCAGATGAAGAAATTAACCATATGCTTTATATTGGTACATTGCTGTTGATGGACCATGAAGATGGATCATATCAAATTTACGATCCGACAGAACAGTCCGGAGATGACTACAATCGTGTTATATGGGATGGTGTTGCACGTACAGCTGAAATGACATACAACAGTATATCAGAGGATTATGGAAATGGAGGAAACTATATTTCTTCATTAAAACCTGGTGAGAGTATACAGGTGAATATGGCATGGATCGTAAATGAGAATGACTTGAATAATATATATCTGAATCTTAACGGTGATGGAGCTGCATATGAGTTTTCAGATTCAATGTTAAAAACAGGATTGGTGGACATATATCAGTAATGAAAATCTTATTATAGAGAAGAGGCTGTCCGTAGTGGGCAGCTTCTTTTAGATGCAGCGTTCGGGACGGATTGCTTAAAAACATCGTTTCAGATGCGATA
>NZ_JANFYP010000032.1:0-30023 GCF_024460535.1 Blautia sp. MSK.18.38
AATTCGGACGTCAGGATGCAAGTCATGAGGAAGTGGTGGAAGCGGCGAAGAAAGCGTGCTGTCATGATTTTATCAGCAAACTTCCGGATGGGTACGACACAGTGATTGGAGAAGGTGGAGCCACACTTTCCGGCGGTGAGAAACAGCGTATTTCGATAGCCAGAGCGATTATGAAGGATGCGCCAATCGTCATATTGGATGAAGCAACGGCAAATGTTGATCCAGAGAATGAAAAGGAGCTGATGGATGCAGTAGATGCACTTACAAAGGAAAAAACGATTATTATGATTGCCCACAGATTAAAAACGGTCAGACATGCAGACCAGATTGTGGTTGTTGACAAAGGAAGAATTGTACAGCAGGGAACACATGAGCAACTAATGAAGCAGGAAGGCATTTATAAGAGATTTGTGGATGCAAGGCAGCAGGCAGTAAGCTGGAAACTGGCCCACTGAGAAATAATCCACAGTTGGTGAATATCCAAATTGAATTGTCTGAAAGAGATTTAATTTAAGTTTCTCTAAGTTTCACTTGTATAGGTGGAATGAGGAAAATTCAATAGAGCAATATGAAAAAAGCACTGAAAACCGTTGGACTGATGGTTTTCAGTGCTTTTTTCTTTGGTTAAAGAGAAAAAACATAATAAATTTAAGTTTTGCTAAGTTTCACTAAGTTCTGCATTTGCAGATCGCCATTGCCTTTTCGGCTCATATTTCCCACACCCATCACAGGTCTGTGGCCAGTTAATTTTCCACTCAAAATACTCATCTCTGGTAATTTTACCGGATTTCAATTCTTCTTTTCTGAGAAGCCATTCTTTCATAAAATCATTGAGAACTCCATAATTGAACCACATACCAACAGGTGGATGAGCCGGCCAGTTATCAGAATCATGATAACGGACAGCGGTACCCTCACTGGAATTGCATTTTTTACCCGGATAGGTTTCTAACTGAAAGAGATTAATAGCTGCTGGGTTAAATTCATCAATCCAGAACAGAATTTCCATCAGTTCAGAGGCGTCCATCGTGGTTGGCTCATGTAGTGTCAGTGGGTTTACGTCCAGAATCTTAGCCATTTCAGTTACCAGATCTTTGCGGGGAACCCGGTAATTCGTTTCATATTGGGCAAGACGATTTGCACCTTTATCGCCCCAACCGAGGGCAGCACCAAGTTCTGCCTGTGTCATATTCCGGAATGTCCGGACTTTTTTTATTTTATCACCGATTGTCATATCAGATTTCCCACTTTCTTTTTGATAAATCCATTTTACTACCAAAAACAGTGAATGTAAACAGAAAGATTCGCATTGAAGCGAACAAAACACTTGACATTCGCATGAATGCGAATTAAAATAACAGTACGATAAAGGTTCGCATGAAAGCGAATGTACAGATGAGGATAAATACTTTTTGCAAATTATTGCAAAATGAGGTTGGTAAAATCCTTCTGTCAGGCTTTATTAGTGAGAGGATTTTTTTGAAGTGAACAACATTTTGGTGTTTCCAGGCTGTAATAAGTGAAAGGATATTCAAAAAAACTCTTTTGTACCTTGAAAATTACATGAGCTGTATAATCTGATCTCACAGATGCCATAACCCTGTAAATGATTTTATGGGCGAGCGTCGAAGATACTCCGGAAACGACTGGTAGGCTTGCGAAGAAGCTGGCAGTATTCAGAAATACTCTGATAGAGGTTGACTGTGACGTTGACAACGGGTTATACAAATGGAAGCCAACACGCCGAACAGAATATGCAATGCCATAGTAATAGATAAAATTTGAGAACAAAATGTGAAAGGTAAGGTGATGTGATTGAGAAAATTGTAGGTATAGGACAACTGATACAAAGAATATGTTGGAAAAGAGGTGAGCATCATGGTGAATCAGTCGGTAATAGATTCTAGTGTTGATCTGGAGCAGTTAAAGGACATTGAAGATTTAATTCCTGATATGGATAAAGCTATTTCTGAGAAAGTGGAAACTTTTCTGGATAAATCCGGCGATCAGCCGTATGCTCACATGAATGAAGGATATGTAGTGGTTGTGGAGATGACAGGAGAAATGGATGCCACAGATGCCATTAGTGATTATCTGAGAAAAAGGACGGAGTTGATGTATTAAAATGTCTTGCAAAGGTACAGATGTTATGTTAATGTGAGGTCAGGGAAAATGAACGTGATACATGGTTTCTGACTTCAAATTCAATGGAATAAGTAAGTTGGGAGCGATGTAAAATGGAACAGATGCAAATGAATATGCCAGATATATACGATGCTGCATTGTATCTTCGATTATCGAAAGATGATATGGAAGAGGGCGGTGCGAAGTCAGAGAGCAACAGCATTGCAAATCAGAGAGAGTTACTTCGGAGCTTTGTAAAAAGCCAGCCGGATATTCAGATCTTTGATATATATGTGGATGACGGATACTCAGGAGGAAATTTTGATCGACCTGAGTTTAAACGAATGACAACTGATATAGAAGCTGGAAAAGTAAATTGCGTGATTGTAAAAGACTTATCCAGATTCGGAAGAGAATATATAGAAGCCGGGCGATGGATCGAAAAGACCTACCCGGCTTTAAATGTGCGTTTTATTTCAGTTACAGACCAGTTTGACAGTAAAACAGCAGATTTTTCAGAGAAGTCATTTGTAGTTCCAATCAAAAATTTCGTAAATGAAAGCTATTGTCGGGACATTTCCGGTAAAGTGCGAAGCCACCAGAAAATCAAACGTGAAAAAGGTGAATTTATTGGAGCGTTTGCCCCGTATGGTTACTGCAAAGATCCAGAGAATAAGAATTGTCTGGTGATTGATTCTTATGCATCAGATATTGTAAGAAAAATATTTTCGTGGAAAATTGATGGATTCAGTCTTGGAGCAATCGCAGAAAAACTGAATGTACGTCATGTGCAGTCGCCAAAAGAATATAAAAAGGCAAATGGCGAGAATTACAATTCTGGATTTCACAGCTCAGACACACCGAAATGGTCGGCAGTGCAGATTAAAAGGATTCTGACCAACGAGGTTTACATTGGAAACATGGTGCAAGGCAAGCAGGAACGAATCAGCTATAAGGTAAAGCAACGTCTGGATAAGCCAGAATCAGAGTGGGTGAAAGTAGAAAATACGCATCCGGCAATAATCAGGCAGAATGATTTTGATGTGGTGCAGAAGCTACTTCAGTATGATGGCAGGGCATCGAAAACATCGGACAGTGCAAACTTTTTTTCGGGTTTTGTATTTTGCGGAGATTGCCATACACCGATGATACGCAGGGTAAATCAGTATAAGGGAAAGAAAAAAGCCTTTTATATTTGCCAGACAAAAAATAAAGGTGGAGATTGCACCAGACACAGTATTCCGGAAGAGGTGCTGAAAAGGATTGTATTGAAAGAGATTCAGGCATATACGGCACTTTTCGTAGACTATCAGATGATTATGGAAGAACTTTGTGAAATGAAAGTCAGTTACGATCAGGTAATCGGTTATGATACGCAGATTAGTAAGTTGCAGGAAGAATATAACCGTTATTACAGCCTGAAAGCATCTTTGGGTGATGACTTGAAAGAGGGATTGATCAGCAAAGAGGAGTTCGATGATTTTCGGGAAAGTTACGGAAGAAAATGTGAAGAACTGGAGCAGATGATTGAAAACCAGAAAAAACTGGTAAAGCAAATGTTTGAGGGTGGAGTGTCTGCAACTGTTCAGTTGGAGGACTGGAAGAAATCACTGGAAATCAAAGAACTGGATCGCACATTGCTGGCACTGACTGTAGATAAAATCTATATTTATGAAAACAAACAGATCAAAATTCATATCCGTTATCAGGATATGATTGAGAAAATGAAAGTCATAAGACGGTTTTATGCGGAACACCGGACAGAGTGCAGGAAAGAGGTGGGATAAATGGCAAGGACAGCAAAAAGATATAAGAAAAACACAGAGAAGAAAGTTCTTGGGATTCCGGTATGTATGGCTGCAATTTATGTCAGATTATCCGTAGACAGTGATGAAAAAAAGTCAGAACCTATTGAAACACAGGTTACGCTGATAAAAGAGTTCATTCAGAAGCACAATGAAAATCCGAACAGAGAGTATGAAATTGCTGTATATAACATTTATTCTGATCTGGGAAAAACCGGAACAAATTTTGACAGACCGGGATTTGAACGGATGATGAATGATGTCAGGGAAGGTAAAATAAACTGTATTCTGGTAAAGGATTTCTCACGATTTGGAAGAAATTATATCGAAACTGGCAACTATCTGGAAAAGATTCTTCCTTTTATGAAAGTGCGGTTTATTTCTGTATGTGACAACTATGATTCATTTGCACCGGATGCCAAGAATCAGGAATTATCCATGAATATCAAGAATCTGGTGAATGATGCTTATGCGAAAGACATTTCCGCAAAAGAACGGGCAGCGAAACGTATTGCACAGAAAAATGGTGAGTATGTGGGATCTACAGCTCCATATGGATATTGTGTGGAAAAGATAAATGGAATTTATAAGTTGATGGTGGAACCGGAAGCTGCAAAGATTGTCCGCAGGATTTTTGAAGAATATGCTTCGGGAGATGGCGTACAGAGCATTATTGACAGGCTGTTTGAGGATAGGGTACATCGGATTTCAGATTATAACCAATATCATCATGTGTACTGTCAGGACGGAGAGAACCTTCATCAGTGGGGAAATTCTTCGATACGTGCAGTGCTGAACCGGAATAATTATTATGGCGATCTGGTTCAGAGAAAATATGAATCCAGATTTCAAAGAGGTGAAAAATGGTGTGACATATTGGACGAGAGCCAGTGGATTATTACGCCAAATGCCCATGAGCCAATTATTAGCAGAGAATTGTTTGAAAAAGCACAGGTCAGGCTAAAAGCAGCACAACAGAAAGCAACAAAAACTACTGCAGGGTGGGAAGATGATGAAAGAGCATTTTACAATGTATTCTATTGTGGTGATTGTAAGCGGAAAATGTGTACACGTAGATACAGAGGCAATGTGTATTACTTTTGCAATGCTGCCTGGTATCGGGATGAAAGAAAATGTAGTCACAAATCTATTTCCGAAGAGAAGCTGCAGAAAATTGTCCGTTCGGAGCTAACCAGACAGTTTCAGTTATCTGGATTGCGGAAAAAGGATATGTCTGCTATAAGCAGTGCGGTATTTCTTTCCAAAATCAATGAGATTCAAACTGAGATCAGAAAATTGGATGCAGATATGGAAAGACGTTCAGAAAAACTGGCACAGGCGTTTATGAAATATAAAGAGGGTGAATTTTCCAAAGAAGCCTATATAGAAATGAAAGATGACCGTAATAACTGGAAAGAGTTTTGTGAAGAGAGAAAGAAGTCTCTGGAGCAGACCATACGAAAGCTGGAAAAACAACAGAAAAAAGAAGCCAGATTTTTACGAAGTCTGTTGGAACTGGATGGGACAACCAGAATCAATGCGGAACTTGCGGAGGGCTTGATTGAAAGTATGTATCTGTATGGTGATGGCAGACTGGAAATCAACTTCGGGTTTAAGGGGGCGGTAGAACATGAGTGATCAGAAACTGATTATTGGATATTACCGTCTTTCCATGGAAGATGATTCAGAGGGAGAAAGTAACAGCATTATCAATCAGAGAAAACTGGTAAAAGATTATATTTCCAATATCCCGGAACTGGCTTCTATGCCATTTCAGGAGTTCTACGACGATGGATATTCTGGTTCCAGTATGGAGCGTCCGGCAATTAAGCAGGTTCTGGAACTTGCTAGGGAGAATAAAGTGCAGTGTATTGTGGTAAAAGATTTTTCACGTTTTGCCAGAAACTATATTGAGATGGGAACTTATCTGGAACAGATTTTTCCATTCCTGGGAGTACGATTTATTTCTATCTCAGACCGATATGATTCTAAAGATTATATAGGAAAGAGTTCCGACATCGAAGTACAGTTTAAAGGACTGATCGCAGATTTTTATGTGAAAGACCAGTCTGTAAAGGTAAAATCGGCAGTCAGTACCAGACGAGGAAAAGGTGAGTATTGCTGTGGATCTGCACCTTATGGGTATCGAATCAATCCTGAAAATAAGAAAGAACTGGTGATTGTAGAGGACGAAGCAGAAGTGATTCGCAGAGTATTTGAACTGACAAATCAGCGGTATTCCAAGATGGAGATTTGTCGGTTATTTAATGAAGAGGGGGTACTGACTCCCTTGCAGTCCATGAGCAGACGACAGAAATCAGACAGCAAGAAAGCTGCATCAAGAGGACTGCAGTGGACGAGTGATATGATACGGAAGATTGTGGATGATAAAACTTATATAGGCTGTATGGTCTATGGAAAGACAAAAATTTCAGATCCCGGAACAGGGAAAGAAGTACCGGTACCGAGAAATCAGTGGAAAGTGATGGAAAATCATCACGAGCCGATCGTATCAAAAGAAATTTTTGAAAAAGCACAGTCCTTGCAGATCAGATACACCAAGAAAAGCAAATTCGACAGGGAAACAACATTGTTAGGTGGCTATGTGAAATGCGGAAATTGTCGCAGAAGCCTGACTTCAAGCAGTCCGGTTCATGGTCATATCCTTTATAGCTGTGCTTACAGTAAAGGAAAAGAAGATACAGGATGCTTTGCCGGAAAAGCTGATAACAAAATGCTAGAGCATATCGTGCTGGCAGAAATTAAGGCATATTTACGTCAGAATATCAGCCAGGAACAGATGCAGCAATCTATGAGAAAACAGCATACGGACAGCATAGAAGCCTATGAGCTGGAAAGTACGGACTGTGAAAAACGTCAGGAGCAGATAAAGCTTCAGAACCGTCAGAACTATGAGAAGTATCACGAGGGACAGATGAACCAGAAACAGTTCATGGAAGCCAAGAAGCAGTTGGAAGAAGAAAGAGAACGATTGCAGAAACGTATACAGGAGTTGGAAGAACTGATAAACGGTGAGAAAGAAATCCTGATGAAAAAGAATGTTCCGGTGGAGCAGATGTTGATGTATTTAGGCTATGAAAAGCTGACACGAGAGATGCTGGAAGAATATGTGCAGGGGATATATGTGTATGATGATGGGAGAGTGGAGGTGGAATGGAAATCACTGGCTTGATTTGTAGCAATAATGTAACGTCCACTACTACTGAACTTGTAGCAATGACGTTACATCCTCCCTGCTGATTTTGTGACAACAATATAACGTCCTCTGTTCCAAAACAACGGTTTTATGGGAAAAATCGAGGAAAAAGTGGCAAAAAAGTTTGTAGCAATGACTTGACATCCTCGGGACGGTTGTGTCTGGCAGAGAGTATCCCATACGGCATATCCTGAACATATAGAAACGGACAGGATTTTCAGATACGAGCCTTATGATCCTGACATTGATATGAAGATGAATTCAGTTACTGTCAGAGATGCTAGTGCAAATGGCGAAGCATTCACGCATAATGTAGATAAACAAAAACACAAATATAAAAAGAAGGAGGATTGGGTATGGGATTATTTGATAAGAAGATCTGTGATATCTGCGGAGAGAAAATAGGTTTATTAGGCAACAGAAAACTGGATGACGGAAATCTGTGTAAGGATTGTGCAAAAAAATTGTCACCATGGTTTGAAGACCGGCGGCACAGTACGGTAGAGGATATAAAACGTCAACTGGAATATCGTGAAAAAAACAAAAAAGCCGTAATGGATTTTTGTATAACACGTCAGATCAATACCAGAAATTACAATGTTTTTATTGATGACAATAAGGGGAATTTTACTGTTGCACGGAAGCTGGATGTCAATGAAAATCCGGATATAGTTCCTTTATCCGCTGTTGTGCAGTGCAGAGTTGATGTAGAGCGACAGCAGAACGAGGAAACATATACAACAAAGGATGGAGAAACCGTAAGCTATCAGCCACCGGTATATAAGTATGAATTTGATTATACTATGCGTATTAAAGTAAAAACTCCATGGTTTGATGATATGGATTTTCGTTTGAATACTTTTTCCATAAGCAGCGATAACAGAGGTGAATTGATGGAAGTGGAGCAGACAGGTCATCAGATCATAGCCGCCCTGACACCAAATGCGGCTGGAATGCAGCAGCCCGGAATGAACATGAACAGCGGAATGCAGCAGTCCGGGATGTACATGAACAATGGAATGCAGCAGTCCGGAATGAACATGAACAATGGAATGCAGCAGCCCGGGATGAACATGAACAGCGGAATGCAGCAGTCCGGGATGTACATGAACAATGGAATGCAGCAGTCCGGAATGAACATGAACAGTGGAATGCAGCAGCCTGGGATGAATATGAACAACGGAATGCAGCAATCTGGAATGCAGATGAACAACGGAATGCAGCAGCCCGGCGGTTTGTGGAAATGTCAGTGCGGTGCAGAGAATACCGGAAGATTCTGCGAATACTGTGGCCAGCCAAGACCATTTTGAGTGATGATAGACAGAGTGGACAGAATTGTTCACTCTGTTTGTGATAACAGGGGTTGAGAATGGATGGTTTCTCTGAAAACTATATAATAAAATAGAACTTTATAGTATACTTATCACAGAGGTGTATTGATGAGAGAGGAATTTTCATGACATACAATAAAAAAAGGGCACTGTCGTATGGAGGAATCCTGATAAGTGTATTTCTGGCGTATTTCTGCAGGCTGGGAAGACCGGAAAATGTTTTTATGAGAAATCTCGCAGATCAGTGTCGTAACTGTATTTATCTGGGAATGTATTGTGCCTGGGTGATTTATCTGGAAAAGCATGTAGTGCATAGAAAAACGCGCAGATGCCTGACTGCAATTGGCTGTCTGATGGTATTCTGGTTCTTTGTGCGGACGGTAAAATTTCATATTCTTCATGATCCGCTTGGAGAACATATCTGCTGGTATCTGTATTATATCCCGATGATCCTGATACCGGTCCTTGGACTGGCAGCAGCGATGTTTCTTGGTGAAAAGGACGGCGAGAAAACGGGCAGAAAAATTATTGTTTTGCTGGTTTTTGCGGTGATTATGATCGTCTGTGTTTTTACAAATGACCTGCATCAGCTGGTGTTTCGGTTTTCCGGGCGGCCTCCGTTTTCGGACAGAGATTACAGCTATGGTATTCTTTTTATAGTGATCCAGGGATGGATCATATTTTGCCTGATATGGATGGAAATTATGCTGATCAGAAAAAGCAGGATTCCGGGAAGGAAGCAATTTTGGCTGCCTGTCATTCCGGGAATATTGCTGCTGGGATGGAATATCGGGAATTTACTCCGGCTGCCCCTGATCAAAACAATTGCCGGGGATATGACAGCAGTATGCTGCCTTTTAATGGCGGCAATTTATCAGGGGTGTATATTATGCGGCCTGATACAGACAAATAATCGATATTTTGAATTATTCCAGACCTCCGGAGGACTGGATGCAGAGATTACGGATGATTCTTTTCAGCGTTATTATCATTCCGGTGATTTTCCGGAGCTGTCACCGGAACTGCGTAAAATTGTAATAAACAGATCAGCTGTACAGGAACAGGGAATCCGGATCAACCATATTCCTATAAGAGGAGGACATTTGTTCTGGTCAGAAGATATTTCGGTGCTTCTGGATCAGTATCAGGATATCAGGGAACAGCAGGAGGAGCTGACTGCCAGAAATCGTCTGCTGCAGAAAACCTATCAGAAAGAGGCTGAGCGGAGAAAAACAGAAGAACAGAACCGGCTGCTGAACATGATACAGAATCAGACAGCTGGGCAGCTGGAATTGCTGTCACAGCTGATGGATGAGCTGGAAAGAACGGAGTCAAGGGAACACTATGACCGGATTCTGGGAAAGATCGTGGTTGTTGGTACATATTTAAAGAGAAGAAAAAATCTGGTATTGACACAATATGCATCAGATGGAAATCTGCTTACGATGGAGGATCTCAGACAAAGTCTGGCGGAATCCTGTGACAGCTTAAAATTATGTAAGATCCGGGCGGCTTATTATGTCGAAAATGGTGAAGTGCAGCTGAATGCAGATGATATACTGAAATGCTATGATACCTTTGAATGGCTTGTGGAACGATTGTTTGATACAATGCAGTCTGTTTTTTATCGTGTGTCGCAGATCGATGATGCTCTGCGTATTTCAGTTCATATTGTAGCAGAAGAAGATCTGCGGGGATTAATGCCAGAAAGACCGGAATTAGATGTGCAGCAGGAAGATGAAAACGAATGGTTTATCGGATGTATCGTATGCAGAAAGAGAGGCGGAAGATGACTGATTTTGCGGAATGCAGTATGGCAATGCAGGATTTTCTGATGATCCTTCTTGAAATCTGCCTGATTCTGGAATTGATTCTTCTGTTGATCAGGATAACCTGTTTTTACGGGAAAAAGAAAATTATAACAGCAGTGACTGTTTTTGCAGTTTCTTTTATGCTTATGGGGTTCCTGATGAATGATCACAGATATTGCCAGGGGGAAAGCGCATATCAGCTAATGCTCCGGATGTGTCCGGTCAGTGTTTTGATGGCAGCGATGGTGGTATTGTTGCTTTATCTTTGCTGGGCAATCTGGAGAGAGAGACGTAGATATCATCATTCTCTGTCTTACTGGTCTGTGAATGAAGCTGTTGATGATGTTCCCTGTGGGGTGTGTTTTTCGGAGCCTCTTGGAAGGATTGTTTTATGCAACACCAAGATGCATGAACTGAGCAGGATAATGACAGGCTCCTATCTGCAGGATTATGAAGCATTGCGGAAAGTAATAAATGGAGGATCCGAAGCAGAGGGACTTCGCAGATTAAATAGTGACAGTAATGTATTTTATTTTCCGGATGATTCCGTCTGGATGTTTCAGGAATATCGTCTGCAGGAGCCGGATTGTGCAGGATATCTGCAGACAGTGGCAGTTAATGTATCAGAAATTTATTACAATGGTGAAAAAATCAGAGCAAATAATGAAAAGCTGGAAATCCTGAATCATAAGCTGGAGGAAATGTATGAAAAAATCGGAGATAAAATAAGAGAGCAGGAGACACTTGTCATGAAAATGCAGGTTCATGACAATTTTGGCCGAAGCCTTCTGTCAATACGCAGGATATTGGAAAGAAAAGAAAATCAGGATAAAATGGATGAACAGCTATCTGCACTAAAGCATCTGGTCTATATTCTTACAGATTCTTCTGTTGAGAATATGGAAGAATTATGCGCGGATACGATCAGGCATGCAGAAGAACTTGGAATTTATGTTCAGATCAGCGGGAATTTCCCTCAGCATCCCTCCTACAGGCTGCTGACAGACAGAGCGATCCGTGAATGTGTGACAAATTGTGCCAGACATGCCCATGGAAGTACAGTTCTGGTGAAGATAGAAAAAGGTGCAAATGAATACAGCATCCGGATAACGAATGATGGAGATGCACCTGAAAAAAATGCAGAAGAAGGTGGTGGTCTGTCTGCACTGAGAAAAGCTGCGGAGTCAGAGAAATGTATTATGCAGGTTTCTTTTTCGCCGGAGTTTTGTCTGGTGTTGAAAATGCCACTGACAGAAAGGATGGGAGTCTATGGTACGGATACTGATAGTAGAAGATCAGAGGATCATGCAGAAGTATTTTGAAAGTATTATTATGCGGGAACCGGAATTCCGACATGTCCAGACAGTTTCGGATGCCTGTGAAGCTGTAAAGATCTGCTCTTACTCGGCAATTGATCTTGTACTTATGGATGTGCAGACATTTCATAATCATGATGGGCTGAGTGCCGGAAAGATCATCAGGGAAAAATATCCATATACAAGGGTATTGGTTGTTACTTCGCTGATCGATCCCAAGGTGCTGGAAAGAGCAAAGAGCGGATGTGCAGACAGTCTATGGTATAAGGATCACGGTGAAGAGGAAATACGGAGTGTGATCTACAGAACGTTAAATGGGGAGCATGTATTTCCGGATGTGGCACCGGAGGTGGAACTTAACTGGATCACAAGCGGTGATATCAGTCCCAGACAGCTGGAGATGCTGCGCCTGTATATTCACGGGATGTCATATTCCGAGATCGCAAGGAAAATGGACTGTTCTGCTTCTGGGGTGAGATGGAATTTTCAGGAAATGATCGCCAAGGCGGGATACAGCTGCAAAGAGGATCTGATAGCAGCTGCACTGGAAAGTAAACTGATCGTAACCACACTGAAATAGAAGATCCACAGAATGCAGAAACATATTCGGACAGAGGAAGTTTGGCGTGAGCTGACGGAGCATTCACAAATATAGCATAAGATTTTGAATAATAGGAAAGAGGAAACAGACATGAGCGATTTTTTGACAGAAAAAAATAAAAAAACAGGAATACTGGGGAAACTGAAATGGGTTCTTTGTGGCTTTTTTATACTTTTTTCCCTGGGAGCTATTGGCGCATCGGAGAAGTATATTGGTGAAGGGCGCTGGGGAATGGCAGCAACAGAGATCATACTTGGATTGCTGTTTCTGTATCCAACCTTCCGGGAAATTCAAAAAGCATTAAAGAAGAAAAAAGCTGGAGAAATTGCCTGCTGGTTTGAATCCTATGCCCAGAATACCGTCTCATTTGAAAAGCTTGAGCAGGAACTGGGAAAAGGTGCAGTGAAAAAGCTGGAAAAATTTATTGCGGGGGGATATATCCGGAATATCCAGATAGACAGAGAAGGAAATTATATTATGATCACTGCACCGAACAGACGCGTAAATGAGAAGATCTATATTACAGTTACCTGCCCCAGCTGCGGTGCAAAGAATCAGGTAATAAAAGGTCGTCTGAGCACCTGTGAATATTGCGGACAGCGTCTTACTCCATGATAAAAGACACCTTTCGGATCTGTCCTGTTAAAGGTAAGATCCTTGTGCAATATGCTCAATGCATAAAAAGGATATTTTATAAACAAAATTATATAAGTTGCATATAACTAACGCATGTAACATAACAGAAGTTGTACAAATATCTGTACATCCATAGATAATTGGGATGAAATCATAGAATAAATTTATAAAAATAGCTAATAAAACTGGATAATATGTTCAAATTATGGTACATTTATTGTAGCAGTCAGAGGAAATATTGCGGCCTTTTTTAGGAACCGGGATTTTCGAAGGGCTGAACAAATAACATAGAACTTATTTATTTGGTTTTATTGTTTCTTTCCTGGGAGTGCAGAGAAGGAGGGAACGGATAAGAGCAGATAATCATAAGGATATAATCTTTATAAGGAAGGTGAGCAATTGGAAAACTATACTAAGTACAAGCTGAAAAGCAGTGATGAGCTTGCATCAGTGCTGAACGGCAGGGACAATCTGTTTGTAATCGCCTGTAACAAGTGTTTCAAGGAATTTGAGACCGTTGACGAACCGGATTGCAAAGAATTCCTGAAATTTGCTGCGGAGCAGGGAAAAACCGTCACAGGCAGTGCGAAATTCGATTTTCTGTGTAACAAGATGCACACAGAAAGAAAATTACAGGATCTGCTTCCGGAAGGTACAGAGAATGTAGTTGTGATCTCCTGTGGTCTTGGTATCCAGACAGTTGCGGATCTGGCAGGCAAGCCGGTGATTGCAGCAAGTAATACCCTTAACTACAGAGGACATCACGGCATGGCACTTACCAAGAAGAGCTGCGATGCATGTGCACAGTGCTATCTGAACATTACCGGAGGTGTCTGTCCTATCGTCGACTGTTCAAAGAGTCTTGTCAATGGACAGTGCGGCGGAGCAAAGAACGGTAAATGTGAAGTAGACCCGAATAAAGACTGTGCATGGGAAAAGATCTACCAGAGACTGGCAAAACAGGGCCGTCTGGAAGAGTTCCTGAACCAGCCGGTACAGGTACGTGATTACTCCAAGGTTAACTTCAAGGTGATCAACGATTACGTGAAGTCTATCAGAGAAGACAGACTGAACGGATACTATGGCGGCGTTCATCCGTCAGAGCACAAGGAATTCAGCGAGCATATCGCACTGAAGAAATTCCCGGATCCGAAGACTGTAGTGATCTCCATGTCCCAGCATCTTGGTGCACCTGCCAACCCGATCGTAGAGGTAGGCGACACTGTAAAAGTCGGACAGAAGATCGGCGAAGCTGCCGGATTTATCAGCGCACCGGTACACTCCAGCGTAAGCGGAACCGTAGTTGCCGTTGAGCCACGTATGCATGGCACAAGAGGCAGTGAAGTCATGGCTGTTGTCATTGAATCGGATGGAAAAAATACTCTGCACGAATCCGTACAGCCACATGGTGACCTTGATAATCTGACTCCGGATGAGATCATTGAGATTGTAAAAGAAGCAGGAATCGTTGGTATGGGTGGTGCAGGCTTCCCGACCTGTGTCAAACTGAAACCAGCCAAACCAGTTGATACCATTCTACTCAATGGATGCGAATGTGAGCCATATTTAACAGCAGACCACAAGGTTCTCCTTGAGTTTGCAGATGACATTATTTTTGGTCTGAAAGCGATCCTGAAGACAACAGGTGCCGAGAAGGGTATCATTGTCATTGAGGATAACAAGCAGGATGCCATCGAATTAATGCAGGAAAAAGTTGCCAATATCGGAAACATGGAAGTATTTGTCGCAAGAACCAAATACCCGCAGGGCGCTGAGAAGACTCTCATCAAGCGCGTTATGGGCAGAAAAGTTCCAAGCGGCGGTCTCCCGGCAGATGTTGGCGTTATCGTAGATAATATCAGTACCGTAAAAGCAATCTCCGATGCAATCCAGAAGGGTATGCCTCTGATCGAGCGTGTTACAACAATAACAGGCGAGAAGATCAAGAATCCTGGCAATTTTATCATCAAGATCGGTACCAGCGTAAAAGAGCTGATCGATTACTGCGGCGGATTTACAGATGACGATGTTCTGGTCAAGATGGGCGGACCTATGATGGGATTCCCTCTGAACACTCTGGATGTACCTATGATGAAGGGCTCCAACGGTATCATCGCCATTGATACAGACGAGACCAAAGAGCAGCCATGTATCAAGTGCGGACGCTGCGTGGATGTATGTCCGATGGAACTTTCTCCTCTGTATTTCGTTAAATATGCGAAAGAAGAGAACTGGCAGGGCATGAAAGACATGAATGTCATGGACTGTGTTGAGTGCAGATGCTGTCAGTATATCTGTTCTTCCAAGATTCCGATCATTAACAGTATCAAAGCCGGAAAAAATGCAGTAAGGGGGATGAAGTGATATGTTGATTACCCAGTTAAAAGCAAAAGAAACTATCGTATCACTGGCAGCCGGAAAGAAAGTTTTTATCATCAACTGCCATGGATGCAAGGAAGTTCGTTTTCCGGAAAAAGAAGCTGTTGAACTTCAGAAGGAGCTTTCCGCTGAAGGAAATGTGACAGGGATCATGACAACGGATTATATCTGTAATCCGGAAAATATGCAGTTACGTCTTCAGAAACATATGGATAAGATCAGGGAAGCGGATCTGGTCCTGGTATTCTCCTGTGGCGTTGGTGTACAGACCATCGCAGAATATCTGGAAGACAAAATGGTATGCGCAGCCTGCGATACATACCCGGTACCTGGTTTCCAGGGTGTAACACCGTTAGAATATAAATGTGACCAGTGTGGTGAGTGTTATCTGAACCTTACTGGCGGGATCTGCCCGATCACAGCATGCTCCAAGAGTCTTGTCAACGGCCAGTGCGGCGGTTCCAAGAATGGTAAATGCGAGGTGGACAGTGACATGGAGTGTGGATGGGAACGCATCTACAGACGTCTGAAAGAGATCGGACGCCTTGACGCACTGAAATGCCCGACACAGATCCACAATTTTGCTACAGATGATGAAGTGAAATAACAGGTTAATCCTAAATTTTTAATGATTGGAGCAAATATAATATGAAAATGAAAGAATTATTCGATCGTGGTGAATTTGCAGTTTCAGCAGAAGTAGGACCGCCGAAAGGAATCCATGTAGATGAGCTGGTAGAAGAAGCCAAAACATACCTTACAGGTGTTCATGCAGTTAACGTAACAGATAACCAGTCTTCTGTTATGCGTCTTGGATCTCTTGCAATGTGTAAGGTTCTTAAAGATGCAGGCATGAATCCCATTTTCCAGCTTGCATGCCGTGACAGAAACCGTATCGCTCTGGAGTCTGATCTTCTCAGCGCAGCTATGTTTGGTATTGACAATATTCTCTGTCTTACCGGTGATCATACTAAAATGGGCGATCATCCTCAGGCAAAACCGGTATTCGACCTTGATTCCGTATCTCTTCTTCACACAGTGAAGCTTCTGGAGTCTGGCGTAGATCTTGGTGGAAACCAGCTTGTTGGAGAGCCTCCGAAATTCTCCAAGGGTGCTGTTGTTTCTCCATGCAGTGATTCTGTTGATGCACAGCTTGCGAAGATGGAGAGAAAGGTTGCAGCAGGCGCTGACTATTTCCAGACACAGGCTGTATTCGAGCCGGAGAAATTTATCAAATTTATGGAAAAAGCAAAACAGTTCGGAAAACCTGTACAGGTTGGAATTATTATTCCGAAGTCCGCTGGAATGGCGAAATTCATGAATAACAATGTTGCCGGCATTCATGTTCCGGATGAGATGATCGAGGAGCTGAAGGCAGACAAAGAAAAGACAAAAGCTGGAATTACCGGTGTTGAGATCGCTGCACGTATTATCAAAGAGTGCAAGCCATACTGCCAGGGTGTTCATATCATGGCACTTGGCTGGGAGTCCAAGATTCCGGATCTGCTGAAATTAGCTGAAATCTAAAATTAAAATTACACGGGCCGTCTGAACCATGAATGCAGGAATCTGCGTTTGTGGAGGATGGCTCGTTTTTTGCTTACTATGAAAATAGTATTGTTTTAAACAGAAATAAACGATATAATTTTATTATTGGGAAGTGAACGGGAGGTACCGGGATGGAAAAGATTATCCCTTTGGAAATCTGTGCGGATATTAAGATCTATGATTATAAGAAAAAAGTAAAATATGATGAGAAATAGGCTAAGGGTAAATGAATTTATTTATCCTTAGCCTAAATTATTAGCTTTGTTGATAATAATTATGCCGGTAAAGATGATCGTCTACCTGCTGCGCCAGGTGGTCCATTTCCTTTTGTGCATCAGCACCCATGGCAACATTATAAAACGCATAGGAAAACTGCTTACTGAAGAAAGGATATGCGGGGGTCTGCGGTCTGGTAAAAGAGGTATTCCGTAATTGGGAAAATAAAATATTGCTGTTGCCGGAACCGGCCTGAAAGCTGTCCATTACGTCATAAATCTCTTTTAAAACGGGAATACCCGTTAACTGACTGATCTTCAACTGGTTCTGCAGACTGAAAACATAACGGATAAATTCACAACATTCTTTGGGATATTGTGTCTGTCTGGACATGCATAATCCCCAGCTTCCATGGGGCGAAGCTGCTTTTATACCATGGGGAAGAGGAATTATGCCGATATTGCTATTTCTTTTCCGCGATTGAAAATAAGCACTGGGCAGGGAAAGACTCATGGCAAAGTGTTCAGGGAAATGAGCACTGAGATTTTCCACATGGGTATAATGATATTTATGAAATAATTCGCCCAGCCAATTCATGGCAGCGACGGAGGCTGGAGAGTTAATATATCCAGAGGTTGCCGTCAGCGTATCGTTAAAAAAACTGCCATTGTTTTGCACGATAAATGGCAATCCTGCATAGCTGTTCCATTCTCCGGATTTTGGAGAAAGACCACGTCCGGAGTCCATAAGCAAAGGATAGGGAAAAGAGGTTTTGGCCTGTATTGTATGGCAGACATTCAGAAACTCATCCCAGCTCCAGGCATCTTCCGCAGAAGTCGGAATGCGGATACCAAGGGAATGGAACAACTCCTTGTTATACAGAATACATAAAGTGGATTCCGTATAACCCAGATGATATAGCTTTCCCTGATAGGTTCCCTGTGTCACAATGGGAGACAGAAAAGAGGATAGGAAAGACGAATCCATATATCCATCAAACGGCAGCAGAGAATTCATATATGCCCAATAGGGGACATCAGGACCGTCCAGAGACAGAATATCCGGGGCATTTCCACTAGTAAAGCTCTGCAATAGCGAGTCACGCAGAGGAACCTTATCGTTGGTGAGAAAAGTCGGTGTTACGGAAAATTCGGAAGAGGTCAGATTAAATTGTTCGATCAGAGAGACCCAAAAATGTTTCTCATTATCTTCCATAGGACATAAATAAATTGATAGGTTTATTTTATCTTTGGAGCGGTCTGTTACAAAAGTGCCTTTTCCTTGCTGACGTATAATATATCCTTCAGATTCCAGACATTTCAGGGCTTGTGTAACAGTGCTTTTACTTACATTTAAAGTACGCATTAATTCATTGTCGGAAGGGATGAGATCGCCGGGACGATAATATCCGCTTTCGATTTTCTGGACAAATTCATTTTTTATAAGCATGTATTTTGGTGTTCTGGTGTTCATAAAATCCCTCGCATTTTGAAAAAGTGATTGACAATATATTTTTGCTATGCTAATATCATAGCATAAGTTATTCGAACAAACAAGAACAAATAAAAAAACTCTCTGCAAAAGCGGAGAGTTAAAAAATAAAACTGGTTAGTCGAACAACCGAACAACCAAAAGGAGGAGAAGATGAAAAAAACATTTTCAAAAGAGATATTGTTTGACAGAACACCGCGGGTCTTTAAGCGGGATGCAACGGAAGTCCGTTTTTTGCTGGGCGGAATCGGAACAGGTAATTTCTCTGTAAATTCAAGAGGAAAGTTCCTTGACTGGGAAATCTTTAACTGGCCTTCGAAAAATACGAAATTTCCCCTTTCCTTTTTTGCAATCCGTACGGAAAACAAAGAACTGGAAAGACCTATATCGAAAATTCTGGAATCGAGAATGGTTCCGCCATATACCAGCTCGCACGGATACCTTCAGGCTGAATTAGTAAATCTGCCAAGAATGGAAGATTCGGAACTGATTTGTGAATATCCTTTTGCAAGAGTGAATTTCAAAGATTCCGAATTGCCCGTAAAAGTGTCAATGGAAGCATATACACCGTTTATTCCTTTAAATACAGATGATTCCAGTATTCCCTGTGCAATTATCCGATACACGGTGAAAAATATTGCAGACTGTCCGACCAAAGTAAGCCTGGTAGGCACACTTCCCAATGCATCTGGTTTTGAAGGATATGATGTTATTGAGAACCTGAAGCTGGCCGACAGCGTAAAAAATGAATATCGGGAATTTGATGATGTGAAGGGATTGTATTATTCACCCGAACATTTGAAAGAGGATCATCTACGGTATGGAAACATGGCGATTCTGACCAGTGGATCCAAAGTAACCTATAAAACACAATGGTTTGACGGCGAATGGGTGGATGGAATACAGGATTTCTGGGATGACTTTACCAGTGATGGACGATTGGAAAAAGAGACCGTATCTGACAGTGTGGGGTGTGAATTTGCACAATTTCATAATTTCAGTTTCCTGAAAAGAAGAGAAAAGATCGGATCCATCGGAGCCTGGGAAGAACTTCAGCCAGGAGAAGAAAGAACTTTTGAATTTGTCATTACATGGTATTTTCCTAACAGAGTAAAGGCATGGATTGAATTTGATGAGGACTACGAGAAATTCCAGCGCGGTGAATACGGAACAGTGAGAAATTACTATGCAACAAAATTTACAGATGCATGGGATGTAGCAAAATATGTATACCATAATAAGGAACGACTGGAATCCGACAGCAGAAAATTTGCCGATGCTATGTTCCATAAGACTACATTACCTTATTATGTGGTGGATGCTCTGACTGCAAACATTACGAATCTTCGAAGTAATTTATGTTTCCGGCTGGAAGATGGAACCTTTGCCGGATTTGAAGGGATACGAGACTATATAGGCTGCGGTTACGGTAGTGTGCCTCATGTATGGAATTATGCACAGACGGTTGCATTTCTGTTCCCGGATCTTGAAAAAACAATGCGTAATGTAGAATTTTTGAGAGAAACAGATGAGACAGGATGTATGTCTACACGAATGTTTTCCGTATTTGATCAGGAACGGTATGCAATGGTTCCGGCCTGTGATGGAGAACTTGGAAGTGTTGTTCGTGTCTACCGGGATTTCAAGAATCTCGGGGATGTGGAATTTTTAAAGACCATTTGGCCCAAAGTAGTGTTGGCAATGGAATATGCCCTGAAACAATGGGATCTGGATGGAGACGATGTACTGGATGGTCAGCAGAATACAACCTATGATATTGAATTCTACGGGCCGAATCCTATGACGGACAGTATCTTCCTGGCAGCACTGAAATGCTGTGAAGAAATGGCTGAGATCGTAGGGGATGAAGAACATCATCAGTTATACGCAGATGCTTACGCAAAAGGAGCTGCAAGAGCCGATGAACTGATGTTTGACGGGGAATATTATATTCAGGTACAGAAGGAGATTGATAAATATAAATATCAATTCGGAAAAGGCTGCCTGTCAGATCAGCTTCTCGGACAGTTTCTGGCATATATGGCCGGAATCGGGGAAATTTTACCGAAAGAGCATGTAAAATCTGCGATGGAATCCGTATTCAAGTATAATTACAAAACGGATTTTTATCATACGGACAGTGTGCACAGAGCATATGCAATCAATGAAGAGCATGGAATGGTAGTAGCTACCTGGCCGAAAGGCGGCAGGCCTAAATTCCCGTTATCCTATGCCGGAGAGGTGTGGACAGGAGTAGAGTATGAAGTAGCCGTTAATCTGATTTATTCAGGTTGTGTAGAAGAGGGTCTGACGGTGGTAAAGTCAATTCGGGATCGTTATGACGGATACAAGAGGAATCCGTTCAGCGAGATCGAGTCCGGTCATCATTATTGCAGGGCAATGGCAAGCTGGGGAGTGCTGAATGCATTATTGGGACTGCAAAGTGATATGTATCGCGGAACCTTGTCATTCCATCCTGCAATAGAAGGTGAAATGTCCAGCTTCTTCATTTGTGGAAAAGCATGGGGTATCTACAGTCAGAAGGAAGAGAATGGGAAAATGTGCAAACATATTGACATCCTATATGGGACGTTAGATGATATTCATCTACAAGAATAAGGGGGGTACAATTATGATGAAAAGTATTTGGAGGAAAATGATGGCACTGACTTGTGCGGCCGCTACGCTGTTTACAATGGCAGGATGCGGAAATGCAGAAGGGACTGAAGGCGGTGCAGAGACGATGGAAAGCTCTACGACCGCAGATGAGTCCGGACAGATTACGATCGAGTTTGCAGAGCATGTTGCTGATATTCAGGCACAGGAGCCGCATCTGCAGAAGATTATCACCGCCTTTGAAGAAAGCCATCCGGGGATTAAAATTGATATTACGGGCAAAGAAGTGTCCGAGCATAAGACACAGATGACTTTACTGGCAGGAGAAAATAAGCTTCCGGATGTATTTTGGCTGGAGCAGGCAACCGCAAAGGAGTTTGCACAGAATGGGTATTTATATGATCTGACGGATGCATTGGATCAGTATGGTATCAATGACAGCCTTCTTCCCGGACTGGTGCATGCATGTACCGTTGATGGCAAAGATATGGGAATGCCCAGTGAAGTTATGATGGTAGGATTTTATTATAACAAAGATCTCTTCCAGCAGGCAGGAATCGAAAAAGCGCCTGTTACCTATGAAGAGTTCCTGGATGTGGTAGATAAGCTCAATGCAGCCGGAATCACACCGCTGACCGTGGGGGCGCAGGATAATTACAGTATCTGGGCATTTGAGACAATGCTGGCAAGATATGGATTCTTTGAAAAGCTTGACGGCCTGAGGGACGGAAGCATTTCCTGGAATAACGAAGATTTTATTCACTATTTTGAAAAAGTAGAAGAAATGCGTGAAAAGGGAACTTTCACAAAGGACATTTCCAATATGGGATATTTTGAAGCAAAAGAGCAGTTCCTGGGTGGAAATGCAGCAATGTTCAATTCCGGAGCATGGGATATCGGTGAATTTGAGAAAAGTGATATGGCTTCTAAAATCGGATTCTTCTGGGGACCTACCTTTTCCGACAGCCAGTATGAGCAGCAGATCGGAATCAAGGCATCCGGCGGTGTTTATGTAGTATCTTCAAAGGCAGCAGAAGATCCTGCGTTGTTAGATGCAATTATGCAGTTCTGGCAGTTCTATTACGGCGAAGAGGGAACCAGGATCATTGCTGAGGATACTGCGACATTACCGTGCTCTACATATAATGGACAGATTGATGAGAGCCAGCATCCTGTACTTTCCACGATGATCACGGCATTAAATGATGATTGGAAAGCAGTAACGGAGCCGTTTAATTCACTTTCATCCAATGTGGCATATGGATATTTTGATGCTACCTTCGGTGTTATGACCGGCGTTTACACACCGGAAGAAGCAGCTGATTATGTAGAAAATTTACAAAGTGCTGAAAGATAAAATCAAAGGAACGGTATGAAATTAAGTAATACCGTTCTTCTCTATAAAATGGAAAGGGAGAAAGCTATGTATTGGTTGAGTACAAAGAAAGCAAAAATCATTATGCTGCTTCCGACTCTTATGATTTATGCAGTATTTATTATTATTCCTGTGTTTATCGCAATTTATTATAGCTTTACGGACTACAGTGGTCTTGGAAAAGCATCCTTTGTGGGAATAAAAAACTATATTGCTATGTTCCATGATAAGCTATTTCTGATCGCATTGAAAAATACATTTTTGGTATTGTTGTTCAGTGTGATATTCCTGATCATTGGATCTTTTATGGCAGCATTATTGATGAACAAGAATTTTCATGGAAACGCATTTTTTAAAATGGTGATTTTTGCTCCCTACGTCATAGCACCTATTATCATAGGAATTATCTGGGGATATATCCTGAATCCTAATTATGGGCTGGTAAATAGTGTATTGCGTAAAATAGGACTGGATATGCTTGCGATTGAATGGATCGGTGGAACTAAATGGTCTCCATTGTCGTTGGCAATGGTATTCACATGGCAGGTACTGGGTTTCCATGGAACTATTTTTTTATCCGGAATCAAAGCAATACCGGGAGATATTTACGAAGCTTGTGATATGGATGGAGCCAATTTGTTACAACGCTTGTTTTATGTGACAATTCCTATGCTGAAAGAGACTTTTATTATTAATATTGTTCTGGCGGTAACAGGCGTATTTAAAATATATGAACTGGTATATCAGATGACAGGCGGAGGACCTGCTCATGAGTCGGAGCTGCTTACCTCATATATGTATTTTACAGTATTTACATCCAGAAGGTATGGATATGGAATGGCAATTGCGGTTGCAATTCTGTTGCTTTCAATTCTGGGCTCGTTTTCCTATATTAAGATCACAACGAGGAAGCAAAGGAGTTAAATATGAGAAACAAGAGAATATCGATAAAAAAAGTCATTTTTTACATATGTCTGCTGGGATTGATTATTCTTTTGGTCATGCCCATACTGTGGGCTATGTTGCTTTCATTAAAGACAAATAATGAGATTGTCAACAGCCCACTTTCTTTGCCGCAGACAATAAGATTTGAGAATTATCAGCGTGCGATTGATACTATTGATTTTTCCAGAATGTATTTTAACACGATTTTACTGGTAGTAGTATCTACTTTTTTCAGTATTTTATTTACTTTTATGAGTTCGTTCGCAATTTCCAGAATGGTTTTTCGAAACCACAAGACATCAGAAACATTGTATCTTTTCCTGCTGATCGGGATTGGCATCCCTATTTATGTACTGCTGTTTCCGGTATATCGGATTGATTCACTGATGGGAATCCTTGGAACACGGTTGGGACTGATCTTACCGTATGTTGCAGTGAATATCTCGTTCAATACCTTACTGTTTACCGGGTTTTTGAGAGATATCCCCGGAGAATTGGAAGAAGCAGCAATTATCGACGGCTGCAATCTATTTAACCTATGTACCAAAGTGGTGATTCCGGTTATGAAACCCACGTTCGTGACGATCATTATTTTTAATGCAGTTTATATTTACAATGAGTTCCCGTTTGCATCAACCTTTATTCAGAATAATGCCTTAAACACCGTGTCGTTAATGACATCTATGTTTAAAGGACAATATTCCATGGATTACAGTGGGATCATTGCAGCGAGTCTGATGATCATACTTCCTGAATTAGTATTTTATGTCATTTTGCAGAAGTATATTATAAGTGGTATGACTGCAGGAGCAGTGAAAGGATAAGAAAATGAGAGAAATCGTAAGACCATCCCTACATTTTACACCACAGAAAGGCTGGATCAATGACCCTAATGGATTAGTGTTTTTTAAAGGACAATATCATATATTTTATCAGTATAATCCGTACCATGATAGCTGGGACAGTATGCACTGGGGGCATGCGGTAAGCCGGGACCTGATACACTGGGACGAATTGGAACCGGCACTGGTCCCCGATATGCCCTATGATAACGATAAAAACGGTGGATGCTTTTCCGGATCGGTTGTTGTACAGGATAATCAGCTATTTTTATTCTATACAGGAAGAACGGAAGATGAAACCGGTATTTTTGAGACGCAAAATCTTGCGGTGTCAAAGGATGGGAGACATTTCGTAAAGATAGAAGAAAACCCGTTGATAAATGAAGTCCCGGAAAAGGGAGGAAGAGATTTTCGAGATCCCAAGGTGTTTTTCGCGCAAGGAAAATGGAGAATGATCTGCGGAGGATCCACCGGAAGAATTGAACATCCAGAGAGCCGCGGAAGAATTTATCTTTTCTCTTCTACCGATCTGTATCATTGGACGTATAGCGGAATTTTGTACGAAGCAGAGCCTGGTGAGGGCAGAATGTTTGAATGTCCGGATGCCTTCTGCCTTGACGATGTCTGGTTTTTGACAGCTTCGCCGATGTATGAAAAAGACAGTGCAACGACGCTATATCTGTCCGGACAGGTGGATTTTGACAAATGTGAATTCCATAAAAAGATAAGCGGAACCTTGGATCTTGGAACTCATTATTATGCAGCACAGACATATCCGGTATTGAATGGGGAAATTCGGTCTGTTGCCTGGCTGGGAGGCTGGTTGTGGATGCCCTGGATCCGGGATTTCGGTCCCAAGGAAGGGTATCGTGGAATACTGGATGTATCACGAGTATGGTATTTAGATGATAACAGGCGTTTGTGTGCAAAAGTGGCTGATAAAGTGAAAGATGAGATGAAGCTCTTCCGCAGAACATTGGAAAAACATTGGACCGGTGAAAACATACCACCGCAAAGTCAGCCAGTAATGGTGGAATTGAAGGGAAAGCTGCCGGGAGATGGAGAGTTATTGTGCATTGATCTATATGATACAGATAGACATACCGTGACAATATGCTTTGATTATTCAAAGAAAGAAATGACCGTGAATTATAACCGGGCAGACACAGCTTCCAGATATGGTATACGAACTGTTTCCTGTGAAATGATGGAAAAAGAAACAGATATTGATATCCTCATAGACGGAAATACATTTACATTATTGTGGGAGCATGGTCTGTATCGTTATACAGGAAAATTATACCCACAAGGAAATATAGGCGTAGATATAAAATATAGGGCAAAACGGCATTATGATATTACCTCTCTGGGAGAGATATTGATTGATTTTACCGGGAAAAAAGAGAGTGAAAGACAAACATTGTCTTATACACAAAATCCGGGAGGTGCACCTGCTAATGTTGTGGTCGCGGCACAACGGCTGGGTGCCCAAACAGCATTTATCGGAAAAGTAGGAGAAGATTTCCTGGGTGATTTCTTAAAGGAAACACTGGATAAATGCGGTGTATCAACCGAAGGATTAATAAGTGATGCTGACTATTTTACAACACTTGCTTTTGTTAAACTGGCAGATAACGGAGAACGAAATTTTGCGTTTGCCAGAAAACCCGGAGCAGATATCAGACTGAAGGCTGAGGAAGTACGGAAAGATATAATCTGCCAAAGCCGTATTTTTCATGTAGGATCTTTGTCGTTAACAGATGAACTATCCAGAAATGCAGAGTTTATTGCATTAAAAGCTGCGAAAAATAATGGAATAATTATTTCTTATGATCCGAATTACAGAGCCAGTTTGTGGGATTCACAGGAAGAAGCCTGTAAATGGATGAGAAGTATTTTAGAATATGCAGATATCGTTAAAGTATCAGAAGAAGAGATTGAGCTCTTAACAGGTTATACGGATGTTCGGAAAGCAGCAGAGAGCATAACAGAGTATGGTGCAAAAATAGTACTCATTACTTTAGGCGAAAAAGGATCGTTTGTATATCTGCAGGATCAGCAGGAAGCATATGTTTCAGGTTATTCCAGCAAAGTTGTGGATACCACCGGTGCCGGAGATTCTTTTATGGGAGGCTTTTTATATAAGATTTGTGAATCCGGTAAGCGTATAGAAGAATATTCTTTACAGGAAATGATAGAATGTGTCCGCTTTGGAAATGCGATGGCTTCCCTATGTGTTGAGAGAGAAGGAGCAATACCTGCGATGCCTGTAATGGAAGAAGTGATTAAGAGGATCAATAGCTAACATAATCCGATCGATTGACAGCAAGAAGGAGCAACTCTGCAGTACCGGGAGTTGCTCCTTTTTGATATAATGATGTCGGGGTCAAAAGCCCCTGGCTTTGATGAAAAAGTCAGCTGAAGGCAGGAGGAAAATCATATGGAAACAAACTATGCAAAAAGTGCATACAGAACCTTTTTATTCTGGGGAGTATGTTCTTCTCTTGGGGTTACCATATCCACCCTTGTGGATGCTACTCTGGTAGGAAATTTTATAGGCAGTACCGGCCTGGCTGTGGCGAACATTGCAACACCGGTATTTCTGCTTTATTTACTTATGGGAATCACCTTAGGCGGCGGTGCAGGCGTCTTAATTGGGAAAAAACTCGGCGAAGCAGATCTGAAAGGTGTAAATCGGGTTTTCGGCTCCGTATTAAGTGTAGGACTGATAACAGGTGTGCTTTTCGCAGCTGTATCTCTCGTATTTCGCAGCGCATTATGCAGTCTGCTTGGTGCCACACCGGAGCTTTTGCCACAGGCACTGCAGTATCTGAACGTGGTGTTTGCCTTTGCCCCGATCTATGTGTTATATAATATTCTCTCTATTGCAGTGCGGACAGACGGCGCGCCAAAGCTGGCTGCCATTTCTTCAGCTGGGGTTATTGTCACAAATTTAAGCCTGGATCTGCTGTTTATGAAAGTGCTGACGTGACAGAAACCGTATCGCACTGGAGTCTGATCTTTTAAGTGCTGCGATGCTTGGTATTGAGAACATCCTCTGTCTGACAGGTGACCATACGAAGATGGGCGATCATCCGCAGGCAAAACCGGTATTCGATCTTGATTCTGTATCTCTTCTTCATACAGTACAGCTTCTTGAGTCCGGTGTAGATCTTGGAGGAAACCAGCTGGTTGGAGAGCCTCCGAAATTCTCCAAGGGTGCCGTTGTATCTCCATGCAGCGATTCCGTTGACGCTCAGCTTGCAAAGATGGAAAGAAAGGTTGCTGCAGGTGCAGACTACTTCCAGACACAGGCTGTATTTGAGCCGGAGAAATTCATCAAATTTATGGAAAAAGCAAAACAGTTCGGAAAACCTGTACAGGTTGGTATCATCATTCCGAAATCTGCCGGAATGGCTAAGTTCATGAACAACAACGTAGCCGGCATCCATGTTCCGGATGAGATGATCGAGGAGCTGAAAGCAGACAAAGAGAAAACAAAAGCCGGTATCACTGGTGTTGAGATCGCTGCACGTATCATCAAAGAGTGCAAGCCATACTGCCAGGGTGTACATATCATGGCACTTGGATGGGAGTCCAAGATCCCGGCACTTCTGGAGCAGGCTGAGATCTGATCAGAACGATTGCTTTATAAAAAATAACCAGAAAAGCTGTCCGGAACCGGGTGCAGGAGATGCACACCGACCGGGCAGCTTTTGTGTAAGAAAAAGCTTCTCTATACGGAAAAACTCTTCGGGAAGCCTGCGGGATCCACAGCGGAAGAATTCTAGCTTAAGAGGTAAAGAGACGATGGAAAGTATTATTATCGGGATCGCCGGAGGATCAGGTTCCGGCAAATCTACATTTACAAACAGACTGAAGAAGCATTTCGGAGACGATGTGGTGGTGATCTATCATGATAATTACTACCGCAGACAGGACGGAATTCCTTTTGAAGAACGTGTGAAGGTGAATTACGATCACCCGGATTCACTGGAAACCGATCTTCTGGTCGAGCATCTCAAAGAACTCAAGGAGGGCAAAACTATCCAATGTCCGGTATACGATTACAGTCAGCACAACCGCTCCGACAAAGTGCTGAAGATCGAACCAAGACCGGTCATTCTGGTAGAGGGAATCCTGCTTCTTGCAGATCCCCGTATCCGAGATCTTCTGGATATCAAGGTTTATGTGGAAGCAGATGCAGATGAGAGGATCTTAAGACGGATCTCCAGAGATGTGGAGGAACGTGGACGGGATTTAAACGGAATCATCGATCAGTATCTTACCACAGTAAAACCGATGCATTATCTGTACGTGGAGCCCACACGGGCGAAAGCAGATATTGTGATCAACAGCGGTAAGAATAATGTGGCCTTTGATCTGTTTGTGTCAAAAATCGGGCAGCTGCTGAAAGAACTGAAAAAATAATAAGTAAAATAAAAAGCATGTCATACTCTAGGACAGAGCGGATCAGATTGTATCCGTCTGGCTGTGTATGACATGCTTTTTTGACCGGTTCAGGTGAATATGTCTGTATTCACACGCTCTGTGTAAATTTCTCTACATAATATAAAGCTGCACCAATGGCAGGTGTATACTGCCCGTGGGTGCCGACCAGAATCTGGCTTCTGTCCAGGGTGAATGGTGCGTCTGTGTTGATGTGTTCTAACAGATAATTAATATCTTCTTCTGTAAAATAAGGTGCCAGATATCCGCTGATGATGATCGGTGCATCGATGATCAGGTTCAGATTTTTCATGGCAAAGGCCAGATGGTTCAGATAATCTTCCCAGTGCTCAGCAAGCCGGGGGGATTTTTTTTCGCGGAGCAGAGGGAAAAATTCCTTCACAGGCATCCCGGCAGACTGTTCCAGAGCGTTGGCAGAGCAGTAGGTTTCCAGACAGCCATGGTTTCCGCAGTAACATAAAGGGCCGTCAGGATTGACGCACATATGCTCAAGGGTTCCGCTGTGCATGGAACTTCCCTGATGAATTTGATGATTGGTGATAATGGCACCGCCCAGGTTTCGGTTCAGAAGGAACACGACAGCACTGTCAAGCTCCGGGTGATTCCACAGCTCCAGAAAAGCAGCGGATTTGGAATCATGTTCCAGATGGCAGGGGTAAGGAAGATGCCGGGAAAAATCCTCCAGTTTCATTCCGGTATTGTTCATGATGTTTCCGTAGATCACAGTGGAATTATCCGGAGAAGTGATCCCCTGTGTGGCAATGGAAATACCCAGGATCTTTTCATTCGGATAGTGATTTTCTGCGATGAATTTTCGTACTTTATCGGTCAGCTGTCTGTAATATTCTTCTGTGTTGGAATAGGGAAGAGCAATGGTTTCTGTATAAAAGGCATTTCCATATAAGTCGATTGCTGTGATATGGAACATGTTTTTCAGGATCCCGATTCCAATGGAAATCCGGAAATCCGAGACGATCTGGATGGCCTGGGCCTTTCGACCACCTGTGGAATCAAAATATCCGTTTCTGTCAATAAGCCCTTCTTTTTCCAGCAGGTTCAGGTTCTGGCTTACGGTGGAAAGCCCCATCTGAAGATCCTGGACGATCTGCATTTTGGAAGTCTGGTGTGTTTTGTATATATATTGGTAAACCTTGGAGCGGTTTATTTTTTTTAAATTGATGGTGGTTAATCCTTTTTCACTCATGAGATTCTCCTGATAAAAGTAATTATAGATATGTTTAAGTCGTGACATGCTCCCACCACTTAAATCTTACGATTTTGAAGTGGGGGCTTCCTGCTC
>NZ_JANFYP010000033.1:0-29061 GCF_024460535.1 Blautia sp. MSK.18.38
AAATTTTCGAGAATCGTATGTGTTTCACTGTTTAGTTATCAAGGTTTGTTGTGTCCGTCTCTCGGACAGCTTGTTCATTTTATCTCATTCTCAACTGCTTGTCAAGAACTTTTTTTAATTTTTTTGAAGTATTTAGTCTTCAAAAAAATCAAAACGGAGAAGGAGGGATTTGAACCCTCGCGCCGCGTTAACGACCTACTCCCTTTCCAGGGGAGCCCCTTCGGCCAGCTTGGGTACTTCTCCAAATTGCCCTACTTACTAAGTAGTTCCGATATTTATCTCTGCCGTTCTTAGCGACAGGTGATATTATATCTCGTATCTTTTATGTTGTCAAGTACTTTTTTAACTTTTTTAAAAAGTTTTTATTCTGTATTTGACAAACGGAGAGAGTGGGATTCGAACCCACGCGCCCTTGCGGACAAACGGTTTTCAAGACCGCCTCGTTATGACCACTTCGATATCTCTCCATATAATGTTTTTCAACATTTTTTGTGCTGTTTTGTCAGCGCATGTTGTATTCTATCATCAAATATCTCCCCTGTCAATAACAAATTTGATATTTTTTTCAAAAAATTGGACATATAGCTTCAATTTCTGCTATATGTCCATATTTACCGGGATTTTCACCCTGTTCTACTCTCTATTCTACTCTCTGTTTTCCTTCAAAAATGCCTCCGCAACCACCAGATCTTCCGGTGTTGTGATCTTGATATTGCGATAAGAACCTTCTGAAAAGCGGATCTTCACCCCGGTCTCATGTTCTGCAACCATGGCATCATCTGTAATTCCGGTCATTTCCTTCTGCCGAATGCTGGTATATGCGCCATAGATCAGCGGGTACTGAAAGATCTGCGGAGTCTGGACGATCCATACACTGCTGCGATCCGGAGTTTCACTGACATTCCCATCCTCATCTGCGATCTTAACTGTATCCTTGGAAGGCATGCCTGTAACACTGGCCCCTGTCTGTGCTGCTGCCATAAGTCCTCTTTCAATGATCCCATGATCAATAAATGGTCTGGCACCGTCATGGATCAGCACATACTCTGTGTCTTTACACGCACGAAGTCCTTCATAAACAGAATCGTACCGTTCTTTTCCGCCGGATACTACAGCAGAAACCTTTGTAAAACCATATTTTTCCACGATTTCTTCTTTGCACCAGAAAACATATTCCTCCCCTGTTACCAGGATCACATCCCTGATCAGCGGACTTTCCTGAAAACAGCGCAGAGAATAACAGAGCACCGGCATCCCGTCAAGCTCCATAAACTGCTTTTGTATTTTGCTGTGCATTCTCTTTCCCTGGCCTGCTGCTAGGACAATAGCTGTATTTCTGCACTCTCCCATGATCAATTACCCCGGATTCTTTTATCTTTCGCCAAGCTTCAGGTTCGGAACCGCATTCAGATCCCAGCTGTGGCGTGTTCCCCTGATATATTCATAGTAAGCTGCCACACCGATCATCGCTGCATTATCCGTACAGAAGATCGGTGACGGACGGTAAAATTTGTATCCACGTTCTGTACATGCTTTTTCCATAGCAGTGCGAAGTGCTCCGTTGGAAGCAACACCTCCTGCAATGGCAACCTTTTTCATGCCAAAATCAGCTGCTGCCTGCATGGTATGCTCTACCAGTACGTCAACAACTGCCTTCTGGAAGGATGCCGCGATATCTGCACGGTTTACTTCCTCACCTTTCATTTTTGCCCCGTTTAAATAATTAAGAACTGCGGACTTCACGCCGCTGAAGCTGAAATCATATGGATTTTCGCCGATTTTTGCACGTGGAAACTCGATAGCGTCCGGATTTCCTTCCTTTGCCAGCTTATCGATCTTCGGTCCTCCCGGATATCCCAGCCCAATGGCACGTGCAACCTTATCAAATGCCTCACCTGCCGCATCGTCTCTGGTTCGGCCCAGGATTTCAAACTGGCCGTAGTCCTTCACAATAACAAGATGGGTGTGTCCACCGGATACAATGGCACAGAGAAACGGAGGTTCCAGATCCGGATGCTCAATATAATTGGCAGAAACATGGCCTTCTATATGATGCACGCCTACCAGTGGCAGGTTTCTTGCATAGGCAATGGCCTTGGCTTCTGCCACACCTACAAGAAGTGCACCGACAAGCCCCGGTCCATAGGTTACACCGATAGCATCAATATCATCCAGAGTGACATTTGCCTCGTCCAGCGCTTCCTGGATGACCTGGTTGATCCTTTCTATATGATTTCTGGAGGCGATCTCCGGTACAACACCTCCGTACAGTTTATGGATCTCGATCTGTGAGGAAATCACGTTTGATAAGACAGTCCTTCCATTTTTTACAACGGAAGCTGCCGTTTCATCACAGGAGCTCTCAATACCAAGAATTAATGTATCTTTCATTTTTTCAGTCCTCTTCAAAATTCAGTTCCACACTCTTCCCGTCTTTTCCCGGCCATGCCTTCGGAAAGATCTCACGTACTGTATCCATGTAATCATCCGGACGTACCAGAGAAGGGCTGTAATGGGTCAGCCACATTTCCCCCACTTCCGCATCACGGGCAAGAGTGGCCGCTTCACGAAACGTCATGTGTTTGTAGCCTTTTGCCTTTTCGATCTTGTCATCTTCACCGTACATTCCCTCACAGATAAAAAGATCGGAACCTTTTGCATTACGTAAAATAGACTCTGTCGGTCTGGTATCTGTGGTATAGGTAAGCTTGATCCCTTTTCTTGGCGGACCAAGCACCATATCCGGTGTGTAGATCCTTCCTTCATCCTCCACAGTCTGTCCCTTCTGCAGCGGATTCCAGAATTTCAGCGGGATCTCATGCTCTCTGGCACTATCAGGAGAAAATTTTCCCTGGCGCAGGATCTCAAGGGTATAGCCATAGCAGGTAACATTATGGTTCACCCGAAATGCAGTGATCCGGTACCCATTCAGTTCCAGAACTTCCTCCGGTTTCGTGATCTCGATAAATTTAATTTCAAAGGGCAGCTCCGGTGCGATCACACGAAGTGCGCTTACCACACGTTCCAGTCCTCTTGGGCCTACCAGAGTCAGCGGTTCTGTGCGGTCTGCATTTCCCATAGTCAAAAGGAGTCCCGGAAGTCCGCTGATATGATCCCCATGATAATGGGTAAAACAGATCACATCAATAGGCTTGAAGCTCCAGCCCTTTTCTTTAATGGCCACCTGAGTGCCTTCCCCGCAATCGATCATCAGACTGCTGCCGTTATAACGGGTCATCAGTGCGGTAAGCCATCTGCGTGGCAGCGGCATCATTCCTCCGCAGCCAAGTAAACAAACATCTAACATATTTTTCCTCTTTTCCTGTTCTGTGGCAAAGTTTAGCATACTTATCCCGTACAGACAAGTACCTCTCCCGGGTAAGCCTATTCAGAAACTGTGGTGCGTGTCATAAGAACAGCATCCTCTGTGGGATCTGTATAGTATCCCTTTCGCAGGCCATCTCGCACAAATCCCTGACGTTCATAAAGCCGGATCGCAGTCTCATTTCCTGCCCGGACCTCCAGATGAATCATGGTGATCCCACGCTCTTCTGCCAGACGGATCATACTTTCCATAAGGAAATTTCCGATTCCCTCTCTCTGACGGTCTCTGCGGACAGCCACATTGGTCACATCCCCCTCATCCAGCACCGTAAGAAGACCACAATATCCCAGGATCCGGCCCTTTTCTTCCACAACAAGAAACATCCCGTTCTCTTTCATAAGAAATGTCAGAAATCCCTCTTTTGTCCAGGGGACTGAAAAAAGTTCCTCTTCGATCTCCATAACCTGATCCAGATCATCCACAAGCATTTCTCTTAAGATCATGCGTTTTCCCCTTCTGATCCTTTTTTCAGTTTCTGGGCACGCTCCCGCTCAGCCTGTGAAACACGGAGATAATCCGGTTTGTGCTCAGCCGCTGTCTCGGTTCTGCCTTCTTTATAATAAAGGACACCAAGTGCACCTACAGCACCTGCTCTCTGTCTGGAAAGATGGGCCGGTGCAAAAGAAAACGGTACAGTAAGCTTATCTGCGATGATATCTTTAAATACCGGGACTCCGTCTCCGAGGAATGTTACGGCTTCTCCCATCTCATTCAGCATGGAAAGAAACTCCTCAATTCCCACTGCCATCTGATCCTTTACCGTCATGAGCCTGTGATCCTCGTAACGATAGATTCCCGTATAAACCTGCTTTCTTCTGGCATCCATGATCGGACAGATCAGTCCGTTTACATCATAGAGATTATAGGCCAGTGCCTCCACAGTTGGAATCCCGACCAGTGGTTTGTCAAGGGCAAGTCCAAGTCCCTTGGCTGTGGCAGAGCCAATACGGAGTCCGGTAAAAGAGCCCGGTCCCTTGGCTACCGCAATAGCGTCAATCGTCTTCAGATCCAGCTCTGTCATCTTCACGATCTCATCCAGCATGGGAAGAAGAGTCTGGGAATGTGTTTTCTTATAATTAACTGTATATTCCGCTACCAGTGTATCGTCCTCCACAATGGCTACGGATGCCACGATTCCGGAACTGTCCAGTGCCAAAACTCTCATTCTGTCTTTTCTCCTCTCTCCTCAATGGTGATCTTTCTGTATTCAAAGCCCTTCTCAAGATCTTTTTCAATGGTAACTTCAATCCTTTTTTCCGGCAGGATCTCCTCAATGAGTTCCGCCCATTCGATCAGACAGATTCCCTGCCCGAAAAAATAATCATCGTATCCGATCTCTTCCATTTCTTCCAGATCCCCGATACGATATACATCAAAATGATAAAATGGCAGACGTCCGTCTTCATATTCCTGGATAATGGTAAACGTAGGGCTGTTTACAGGTTCTGTAATTCCAAGACCTGCTGCCACTCCCTGTGTGAACACGGTTTTTCCAACTCCCAGATCGCCTGTCAGTGTGTAGATCTGTCCCGGCTTCGCATTCATTCCGATCGTCCTTCCGACCTCGAATGTTTCCTCAGGATCATGCGTTTCTATGACCATATTTTCCACCTTTTTCTTGCACAATTATTCTTTGCATATTATAATAGAGCGAACAGCGAAATACAATACTTTTTGAAAAGGAGTGCGAAAACTATGGCAAATCCTATCGTTACCATCACAATGGATAATGGCGATGTAATGAAAGCGGAATTATATCCGGAAGTTGCCCCGAACACAGTAAATAACTTCATCAGCCTTGTAAAAAAAGGCTTTTATGACGGCCTGATCTTCCACCGTGTCATCAACGGCTTTATGATCCAGGGCGGATGCCCGGACGGAACCGGTATGGGTGGCCCGGGATACAGCATCAAGGGTGAGTTCTCCCAGAACCGTTTCAAAAACGACCTGAAGCATACACCAGGTGTTCTCTCCATGGCAAGAGCCATGAATCCGAACTCTGCCGGAAGCCAGTTCTTTATCATGCACAAGGCTGCTCCGCATCTTGACGGAAGCTATGCTGCATTCGGTCAGATCATTGAGGGCATGGATGTTGTAAATGCTATCGCAGAGACAGACACGGACTACAGTGACCGTCCTCTTGACGAGCAGAAGATCAGCTCCATGACTGTTGATACCTTTGGTGTGGATTATCCGGAACCGGAGAAATGCTAACAGGAATAATTTTCTGAAATAAAAAAGCCCCGCGAAGAGCAGACTGTAACACAGATCATCTGCCCTCTTCCCGGGGTATTTTTATACTGACATTCTCTTTTCTTTTACTTTTCGAAGGTCTTCACTTCTCCGTTTACTTTCGCAAAATACAGTTCTGCATCCTTCTCAAGTCCGGCTCTTCCGTTTGTTCCTTCTGTGATCGCCTTCTTCACCTCTTCGACCTGATCATCCGGCACAAGAAGCTTCAGGACAACCTTGTCGGTATATTCGGAATCCAGGATCGGCAAACTTCTTTCTCCTGCGATATACTGGATCTTTCCGATCCCTGTATAATCCGTCGTCACCTGAAGAGAGATTCCATGATGCTTCTCAATGACGGTACTTGCCGCCAGTCCTGCCTGGACTGCACCGGAATATGCCCGCACAAGCCCTCCTGTCCCAAGAAGGACACCTCCAAAATATCTGGTCACCACAATGGCCGCATTATAGATCCCGGCTCCCAGAAGCACATCCAGCATAGGCCTTCCGGCTGTTCCGGATGGTTCTCCGTCATCACTGCAGCGGGTGGCTTCCCGGTTCATCCCTACGGAATATACATAGCAGTTATGACGTGCATCCCAGTATTTTTTTTTCATTTCTTCGATAAAGGCAAGGGCCTCTTCTTCTGTTTCCACAGGACGGACGGTTGCGATGAAACGGGATTTTTTTTCCACAAGTTCGCCTTCGCCGCCTTCGTATATGGTTTTATAATGTTCCAGCATGGTTTACGCCTCCGTTATCTATATCCAACCCTCTGTTTCAGGCAGAGTTTTCTTTATTGTATAATAATTATCTTCATTGCACAATGTATAAGATATCATGAATTGTGAAATTTTTTTTAAGGCTTTATTTGGCATCTCATATTTGTTATAATGAAACGGATTATAAAGGAGGAATATTATGAACTACGGAAAAAGATCCACTTCCAAGAAGCGGAATGCTCTGATCTCCCGTACTTCCATGCTGGAAAAAAGAGCACATGTTTCGTTTATCCGGGTTTTATTTACAGCTCTGATCGCAGTCTGCGTCATGGTTGTCTGCCTTGGTATCGGCTCCTTCCGGGGCGTGATCGCCGGAGCACCTGACGTCAACGATGTGGATATTTCACCTCTCGGATATGCAACCTTCCTGTATGATGACCAGGGAACACAGATCCGACAGCTTTCAGCCCCTACATCCAACCGTCTCCCGGTCTCCCTGGACCAGATCCCGGTCAGTCTGCAGCATGCAGTGGTAGCCATTGAGGATGAGCGTTTTTATGAACATAACGGTATTGATGTCCGCGGTATCGCACGTGCCGGAATGAAGGCGATCACCACCGGTAACTTTTCCGAGGGTGCCAGTACCATCACACAGCAGCTTCTGAAGAATAATGTTTTCACTGACTGGACCAACGAATCCACACAGCTGGAACGTTTCACACGTAAGTTCCAGGAGCAGTACCTTGCTGTACAGATTGAAAAAAAATATGACAAAAATGTGATTCTTGAGAATTACCTGAATACCATTAACCTGGGTGCAGGTTCCTACGGTGTACAGGCCGCTTCCAAAAAATACTTTAACAAAGACGTATGGGATCTGAATCTTTCTGAATGTGCCACCCTTGCCGGCATCACGCAGAACCCTACCAAATTCAATCCGATCACCAATCCAAAGGCAAACTCCAAGAGACGGAAGGAAGTCTTGGATCACATGCTGGATCAGAATTACATCTCACAGGATGAATATAATGCAGCACTGAATGATGACGTTTATTCCCGTATCCAGGCCGCACAGCTTGAGAACACCGAAGAAGAAAGTACCGTTTACACGTATTTCGAAGATGAGGTTACCAATCAGGTCATCAGCGACCTGATGAACATTAAAGGATATACCAAGACACAGGCTACCAATCTTCTTTACAGCGGTGGTCTGAAGATCATGACAACCCTGGATTCCAACATGCAGCAGATCCTTGATGAGGAATATGCAAATCCTGATAACTATCCGGCCAATGTTCAGTATGAACTGGATTATGCACTGACTGTACAAAGCCCGGATGGAAAACAGACAAACTACAGCAAAGAAATGCTGCAGCTGTATTTCCGTGATCAGGATCCGGAATTTGATCTTCTCTTTGATTCTCCTGAAGAAGGTCAGCAGTATGTGGATCAATACAAGGCTAACATCCTGGCAGACGGAAGCACCGTAGTATCTGAGCGTGTAAACTTTGCGCCACAGCCACAGTCTTCCATGACTGTCATTGACCAGCATACCGGTTACGTAAAAGCCCTGATCGGAGGCCGTGGTGAAAAAACAGCCAGCCTGACTCTGAACCGTGCCACTGATACGACCAGACAGCCTGGTTCTACCTTTAAGATCGTTTCCACCTATGCACCGGCGCTGAACGAAAAAGGCGATACCCTTGCTACAACCTTTATGGATGAGCCTTACGAATACCCGGACGGATCTCCTGTCAACAACGCCTCAAGAAGCTACGGCGGCGAGACCACCATCCGCAAAGCGATCCAGAATTCTATCAACGTTGTAGCTGTTAAATGCCTGGAGCAGGTTACCCCGGCTCTCGGCCTTAAATATCTGGATGATTTCGGTTTCACCACACTAGCTCACGGAACTGAGGCAGATAAAGATGCCAACGGAAATATCTGGAGTGACGCCAACCTGGCTACTGCTCTTGGCGGTATCACCAAAGGTGTCAAGAACGTGGAACTTTGTGCTGCATATGCAGCCATTGCTAATGGCGGGAACTATATCAAACCGATCTATTATACACAGATCCTTGATCATGACGGAAATGTTCTGATCGAGAACTCCTCCGTTTCCAGATCTGTGATCAAAGACAGTACCGCTTATCTTCTTACAAGCGCCATGGAAGACGTTGTAAAAAAAGGTACCGGTACCGCCTGCCAGCTGGACAATATGACTGTAGCCGGAAAAACAGGTACTACAGAGGACTACAATGACCTGTGGTTCGTAGGCTACACACCGTACTACACCTGTGCAGTATGGTCCGGCTATGACAACAACGAAAAAATTCCGGAAGATGCCCGTAACTTCCACAAAAATCTCTGGAAAAAGGTTATGACCCGTATCCACGAGGGCCTGGAGGACAGAGATTTCGATATGCCTTCCAGTGTGGAAAAAGCCAGTGTCTGCGCAGAAACCGGTCTTCTTCCCAGATCCGGATGCCCGACTATCACAGAGTATTTTGATATCTCCAGTCTTCCCACCGAATACTGTGATCAGCATTTCTACGGCAGCAGCGATTACGATGAAGAGGACTATTATTATAACGAAGATACGGACGCCGATACCGATGCAGCAGCTGAAGCGATTCCAAGCGCAGCTCCGGACAGTACTGACAGCACCGACACTGACAATACTGACAATTCCGATGACGGTTCCGATAATACCGGTGATGATACTGACAATTCCGGAACAGACGACAACACCGGTGGTGATGACGGCAGCTATGATAACAGCAATGATACCGGTGGCGATGACACCGGCGAAGATCCGGTAGAATATTATGAATGATCTCCATTATAGGTATCTTTCATAAACAACATATAAAAAAAGTGGTTTCCTGAAATATGGAAACCACTTTTTTTACTTTTAATAACTTCTTACTGTCTCGCAGTTTATCAGTTCAGGCAAGTCCCACCCACCGCTTATTACTTTTCGCAATTGAAGCAGGGTACTTCCCTGGTTCGGTTAAAGTACCATCTTGGCTGCACCGTAGATTCCTGCATCATTGCCAAGTGTCGCGATCACGATAGGAGTATCCTTGCAGGATTCAAAAGCATACTCTCTGTAATATTTCCGGATACAGTCAATAAGCGGCTGTCCGGCCTTGGAAACTCCTCCGCCGATAACAATGGTCTCCGGATCTGTCACACAGCAAATAATGGCAAGAGCACCACCCAGCTGCTCTCCGACCTTTTCCATGGTTGCTACAGCTACCGGATCATTCTCCTTAAATGCGTCCAGAACTGCTTTTGCTGAAATCTCTTCGGCATCTCTGAGAACACTGTTCTCACCGGAAGCTGCAAGCTCTTTTTTTGCCATGCGGACAATTCCGGTCGCAGAAGCATACTGTTCCAGACAGCCCCTGTTTCCGCAGTTGCAGGATTCTGTTTCATGATGATCCACATTGGCATGTCCGATCTCACCGCCAGCTCCGTGATGTCCGGTCACGATCTTTCCATCAACAATGATACCACCGCCTACACCTGTTCCAAGTGTGACCATGATCACATCGGAGGAGCCTGCTGCAGCACCCTTCCATGCCTCTCCCAATGCCGCTACATTGGCGTCATTTCCAGCTTCCGCATGAAGACCTGTAAGTTCTTCCATCTCTCCCACAACGTTCTTATATCCCCAGAAGAGATTTACTGCACGTGATACTTCGCCTTTGGAGTTTACCGGTCCCGGAACACCGATCCCGACGCCTTCCACCTCCTCTTTGGAGATACCCTTTTCTTCCATCTTGGCATTTACTGCTGCTGCCACATCAGGAAGGATCTGATCTCCATTGTTTTCTTTACGGGTTGGAATCTCCCATTTCTCAACAAGAGTACCATCCGTACGGAAAAGTCCGCATTTTACAGTTGTTCCACCTACATCGATTCCAAAACAATATGTTCCCATTTCTTACCCTCTCTTATTCTTCGTCATCCGGATTTTCTCTTTTTTTCGCAAGATTTGCCTGTACACGCTTGTACAGAGCCTCTGCCGCATTGTATCCCATCTTCTTCTGTCTGTGATTGACAGCCGCTGCCTCAACGATGATCGCCAGGTTACGGCCCGGACGGATCGGAAGAGAATGGCATACTACCTTATTTCCAAGGTACTCTGTATACTCCTCATGCAGTCCAAGACGATCGTATTCCTTGTCTCTGTCCCACTCCTCAAGCTTGATCACGAGATCGATAGACTGGGTATCCTTAACGCTCTCAACACCGAACAGTGTTTTTACATCGATGATACCGATACCACGAAGTTCGATAAAGTGACGTGTGATATCCGGCGCAGATCCCACCAGTGTTACGTCACTGACCTTACGGATCTCAACAACATCATCACTGACAAGACGATGACCTCTCTTGATCAGCTCCAGGGCTGCCTCACTCTTACCGATACCGCTCTCACCTGTGATCAGGATTCCCTCGCCGTAAACATCAACCAGCACACCATGAATAGAAATACATGGTGCAAGCTGCACGCCCAGCCAACGGATGATCTCTGCCATAAAACTGGAAGTTGTTCTTTCTGTCACGAATGTCGGAACATTATATTTAACAGCCAGATCGATCATGTCCTGAGACGGACGAGTCATGGTACTGAAAATAACACATGGGATCTTGCTGGAAATGAAACGTTCATATTTAAAACGTCTCTCCTCCTCATTAAGCTGCATCAGATACGTATACTCTACATATCCGATGATCTGAACTCGTTCATTGGCAAAATGCTCCAGATATCCGGTAAGCTGAAGCGCAGGTCTGTTGATCTCTGCAGTCTTGATCACGATGCCTGACAGGTCGATCTCCGGAGTCAGATTATTAAGCTCCAGTTCCTGTACCATCTTTGTCAACTGTACACCCTTCATACTTTTGTCTCCTTTTCGCTGAAAGTTTGCATTCTCACTGCCGTTTTACCGGGGCGTGAGACACCTTATCTTCAATTATACACAATCACTGCTGAAACTGCAATGCAGCATCAGGATTTATGAAAAAATTCATAGACCTGACGGGCGCTTCTGGCATTCATGCTCTCTGTCTGTGCCAGTTCTTCCTCCGATGCATCCCGGATATTTTCCACAGATTTAAATTTACGCAGAAGGGCTTTCCTTCTGGTATCACCGATCCCCGGGATATCATCCAGGATAGAATGGACCTGTTCCCTGCTCCTGAGAGAACGATGGTATTCAATGGCAAACCGGTGGGCTTCATCCTGGATCCTGGTGATCAGGCGAAAGCCTTCGCCGGATGTGTCAATAGGAATCTCCACATTGTTGAAATACAGGCCTCTCGTCCGATGATGATCGTCCTTGACCATACCGCAGACCGGGATGCTTATCCCAAGCTCATTCAGCACCTTCAGAGCGATATTTACCTGCCCTCTTCCACCATCCATCAGGATCAGATCCGGAAGCCTTGCAAAGCTGTCAAATTCTCCGTTACTCTCATGAGTGAACCTTCGGGTCAGAACCTCTTCCATGCTGGCATAATCGTTGGGTCCCTGTACCCATTTGATCTTGAACTTACGGTAATCACTTCGTTTGGGACGGCCTTTTTCATAAACCACCATGGATCCCACAGACTCAAAGCCACTGATATTGGAAATATCGTAAGCTTCCATGCGCACCACGTTTTTCAGTCCCAGCCATTCTTCCACCTCATGAACAGCTCCAATAGTTCGTCCTTCCTCCCGCCTGATCCGTTCTCTGTCCTTGGCAAGTACCATACGGGCATTTTCCAGGGCAAGTTCTACCAGCTTTTCCTTGGTTCCCTTCTTCGGGACCCGGATGTGTACCTTCTGCTTTCTTCTTCCTGACAACCACTCCTCGATGATATCTGCATCTTCGATCTCACTCTGGAGCATGATCTCAGATGGAATAAATGGCGTTCCCGCATAAAACTGTTTCAGAAAGCTTGAAAGGACCTGCGCCTTTGTATCGCCTTTTGCCACACGGAGATAAAAATGATCTCTGCCGATCAGCCTGCCATCACGGATAAAAAACACCTGGACAACCGCATCCTGATCCCTGAGGTCTTCACTGTCATCCATGGCTACTGCAATGATGTCCCTGTCTTCCTGCCCGTATCCGGTGATTTTCTGCCGTTCACCGATCTTCCGGATACTGCTGATCAGGTCCCGGTATTCCATAGCATCTTCGTAGCGCATTTCCTCCGAAGCTTTCTGCATTTTTTCCATCAGTTCACTAATGGCGTCCTGAAAATCTCCATTCAGAAATTTGATCACCTTATTGATATTCTTCCGGTATTCTTCCTGGCTGATATACCCCTGGCAGGGTGCCTTGCACTGTTTCATATGATAGTACAGACAGGGCCGGTCCTTTCCGGTATCTCTCGGAAGACTGCGGTTGCAGGAGCGCACCTGATACAGCTTCCGCACCAGTTCGATCACGTCCTTTACTGCTCCGCCGCTTGTATAGGGACCAAAATATCTTGCCTTGTCCTTTTTCATTCTCCTGGCAAAAAGCACTCTCGGGTATGGCTCATGAACTGTCACCTTAATAAACGGATAGCTCTTGTCATCTTTGAGCATGGTATTATATTTCGGACGATGTTCCTTGATAAGATTACACTCCAGCACAAGGGCTTCCAGCTCCGAATCCGTAATAATGTACTCAAATCTGGTAATATGTGTAACCATCCGTTCAATCTTGGCACCTTTATTACGACTGCTCTGGAAATACTGGCGCACACGATTCTTAAGGCTTATGGCTTTTCCCACATAGATGATCTCGTCTTTCTCGCCATGCATGATATAAACTCCCGGTTTTGCCGGAAGCTTCTTTAATTCTTCCTCGATTATGAACATACTTTATTCTCCTGTTTTACTATTACAGTAATAAGAAAACCGGGATTTCTCCCGGTTTTCTTATGATCTGTTTTATGCCTGTGATCCCGGCTTTTCTTCTGTTTCTGCATGATCGCTATCTGTTGTCTGAGCAGATTCTTCTGTTTTCTCCGGTGCCTGCATATCCTCTGTCAGTTCCTGTCCGGATATCTCCGGTCTGAACTGAACCGATTCTGTACTTTTTGCAGCCTCGTTATTTTCCGCGATCATTTCAATATCCTGTTTATTGGACACTTCTTTTTCATCCTCGGAAAGTACCAGATCATCCAGATTCTCCGGGATATCCAGGCCCTGCTGAACTGCACGGAGGATCTTCATGAACTCTTTACCTGTAATGGTTTCCTTGCGGATCAGATATTCTGCGATCTTATCCATCTCTGTTCTGTGACTTCCAAGGATCCTCTTGGCTTCCTCATAGGAATGGTGGAGAAGCTTCATCACCTCATGATCGATCTCTGTTGCGGTATCATCACCACAGTTTAAAACTGCTCTTCCGCTGAGATACTGGTTCTCCTGTGTGGCAAGTCCCATCAGTCCGAACTTCTCTGACATACCATACTGTGTGATCATGGCTCTGGCCACCTTGGTAGCCTGCTCAATATCATTGGCAGCACCTGTAGTGACTGTGTCAAAAACGATCTCCTCTGCAGCACGTCCGCCAAGATAGCCTACCAGCATAGCTTCCAGCTCTTTCTTGGTGTTGAGATATTTTTCTTCCTCAGGTACCTGCATAACGTAACCCAGTGCTCCCATGGTACGGGGTACGATGGTGATCTTCTGTACAGGCTCCGCATCCTTCTGGAGTGCATTTACCAGTGCGTGTCCGACTTCATGGTAGGATACGATCCGGCGTTCCTGTTTGCTTAAGATACGATCCTTCTTCTCTTTTCCCACCAGAACTACCTCTACGGATTCTTCCAGGTCCTTCTGTGATACAGCTTTACGTCCCTTCTTGACTGCAAGGATCGCAGCCTCATTGATCATATTGGCAAGATCAGAGCCTACCGCACCGGAAGTTGCAAGTGCAATAGCTTCAAAATCAACGGTGTCATCCAGAAGCACGTTCTTGGCATGTACCTTCAGGATATCCACCCTTCCTTTAAGATCCGGTCTGTCAACGATCACACGTCTGTCAAAACGTCCCGGACGGAGAAGAGCCGGATCAAGAACCTCCGGTCTGTTGGTCGCAGCAAGGATCAGAAGTCCCTTGGATGTATCAAAGCCATCCATCTCCGCAAGCAGCTGGTTCAATGTCTGCTCACGCTCATCATTTCCGCCGCCATAGCGGGAATCACGGCTTTTACCAATGGCATCGATCTCATCGATAAATACGATACACGGAGCATTCTTCTTGGCTTCCTCGAAAAGGTCACGGACACGTGAGGCACCCACGCCCACAAACATCTCCACAAATTCCGAGCCGGAAAGAGAGAAGAACGGTACCTGCGCTTCACCTGCAACTGCCTTGGCAAGTAATGTCTTACCGGTTCCCGGAGGGCCTACAAGAAGTGCGCCCTTAGGCAGCTTGGCTCCGATGGCTGTGTATTTTCCGGGGTTGTGAAGAAAATCCACAACTTCCTGGAGAGATTCCTTGGCTTCATCCTGACCTGCCACATCCTTAAAGGAAACGCCTGTTTCCTGCTGCACATATGCCTTGGCTTTGCTCTTGCCTACGCCCATGCCCATGATCCCGCCGCCTTTGTTCATGCGGCGCATGGAGAACATCAGAAGTCCGAACAGAAGCAGTGTCGGCAGAACCACGCTCAGGATCATTGCAACAAATTCACCAAAAACATCCGGCGGATCGGTCTCAAACTTGATTCCCTTTCCTTCCAGTCTCTTGGTAAGTGCTGTACTGTCTTCGGTCTTCGTGGTGTAATAGCTCATATCCTCGTACTTGGAATTCTTTTTCTTGGGTACGATCGTCAATGTACTGGACTGGATCGTTACTTCCTTAACCTGGTCCTTATCCACCATATCGATAAATTTATCATAGGAGATCTCACTGCTGTTATCCTTCAGCATATTGGTAAACAACGCGAAGCACACCAGTGTGACCAGGAGGCATATCAGAAAAGCCAGAATCGACTGATGATTTTTACCTGATCCCTGCCTGGGATCTTTGTTGTCAGGTCGCTTCCCGTCCTGATCATTATTCAGTTGATTATTCATTTTTTTCCTCCTCTTGTCATTTCTTTATTATAAAGAGAAAAACCATATAAATCAACTGCGAGATTACAAAAATACCATCGAAAAAACACCGCATTGGATATTGCCAGTGAACGTAAAGTTGTAGTATACTGTTCCCAGTGAATTGGAAAATTAAAGAGGAGAGGAAATCAGACAAATGAAAATAGGTTTTGATAATGACAAATATCTGAAAATGCAGTCAGAACACATCCGTGAAAGAATCGGTCAGTTCGGCAACAAGCTTTATCTTGAATTCGGCGGCAAACTGTTTGACGACTACCATGCATCCCGTGTTCTTCCGGGTTTTGAACCGGACAGCAAGCTCCGTATGCTGATGCAGCTTTCTGATCAGGCGGAGATCGTTATTGTTATCAGTGCCAATGACATTGACAAGAATAAAGTACGTGGCGATCTTGGGATCACCTATGACGAAGATGTTCTCCGTCTTATGGATGAGTTTACAAGCCGTGGCCTGTACGTGGGAAGCGTATGCATCACACAGTACTCCGGCCAGGAAAGTGCCGATCTCTTCAAAAAACGTCTGGAGAAACTGGGAATCCGTGTCTACAAGCTTTACCTGATCCCCGGCTATCCAAGCAACACTTCCTTTATTGTAAGTGACGAGGGTTATGGAAAGAATGATTATATCGAGACTACCAGACCTCTGGTCGTGATCACAGCACCGGGACCAGGAAGCGGAAAGATGGCAACTTGCCTTTCCCAGCTTTACCACGAATACAAACGTGGGGTAAAAGCCGGCTATGCAAAATTCGAGACCTTCCCGATCTGGAATCTTCCTCTGAAACATCCGGTAAACCTTGCCTACGAAGCTGCCACTGCAGATCTGAACGATGTCAACATGATCGACCCGTTCCATCTGGAGGCTTACAGCAAAACTACCGTCAACTACAACCGTGACGTAGAAGTTTTCCCTGTTGTACAGGCCATGTTTGAGAAGATCATGGGCAGCTGCCCTTATAAATCTCCGACAGATATGGGTGTCAACATGGCAGGTAACTGCATCGTTGACGATGAAGTATGCCAGGAGGCTTCCCGCCAGGAGATCATCCGCCGTTATTATAAGAGCATGAACGCTCTGGTTTCCGGCTCCGGCACAGAGAATGAGGTACGTAAGATCGAGCTTCTTCTCCAGCAGGCTCATGCAGAGATCACTGACCGTAAGGTTGTTCCGGCTGCCCTCGAAAAAGAAAAAGCAACCAATGGCCCTGCCGCCGCTCTGGAACTTCCTGACGGAAAGATCGTATGCGGAAAAACCTCCGATCTTCTCGGCGCATCCGCTGCGCTTCTTCTCAATGCCCTGAAAGAGCTGGCAGGAATCGATCACGAGCTTCATGTGATCTCTCCGGATGCCATCCATCCGATCCAGCAGCTGAAGACCAAATATCTGGGAAGCAGGAATCCACGTCTCCATATTGATGAGATCCTGATCGCCCTTTCCATGAGTGCCGCAACCAGCGATGCCGCACGCCTTGCCCTGGAACAGATCCCGAATCTCCGTGGATGCCAGGCTCATACTTCCGTAATGCTTTCCGATGTGGATGTGATCAGCTTCCGTAAGCTTGGTGTTGAGCTTACCTGCGAAGCCAAGGCTGAGAAAAAGAAAGAATATCAGAAAGTCTGATCTTATAAACACCAAAATCCCCTGTGCCGGATCTACGTACAAACGCCGAACCGTACAGGGGATTTTTTTGAGGGAATCTATAATCAATCAACTTGCCGATATTTTCCTATTTAATTCATCCTATCTTTCTGATAGACAATACCACCTGTTGTAAATTTCACAACACTTCCGTTTTCGACCATATGAAAATAAGGTTCACCTTTCTGTTCTCCTGAAAATATTTTCTCAATTCCGTCACAATATATATTTATAATTTCCGGAGATAACGCATACTTTTTATAACAGTCTTTTTCTTTTTCGCAGACATGAGCAGGAAAAACGCTGCTTACTTTTTTTCTGATTTTCTTCAATTTTAAAAGGCTTTCATAGTATACACGCAAAGAAGCAGATGGGGCAAGCGGACTTTTTCCAGGATTCAAATGTCCCCACACTTCCCAGGTGAGCATGATATCTCCTGTAAAAAGCCATCCTTTCTTCTCCTCAAACAATGCAATACACCCCAGGGTATGACTGGGAACTTCCAGAACTTTAAGTTTTTTATCTCCCAGATCAAAGATATCCCCATCCCTGACTGTACAGATTTTTCTTGCCGGTCCGGGATTCCACATTCCAAACGAAAATCCCTCTTTTTCAGGAATTTCAAAGAACATGAGCTCAGACATTTCTCTCAGCTCCTGGTCTACGATCTGATGGGAAAAAGGTTCGTCATACCTTCCCACACATACTTCTTCAAATTGATAATTTCCTGAATTATGATCCACATGAGCATGAGTATTTACAACAATCAGAGATTTTTCTCCACAAAGTTTCAAAACTTCTTCTTTTAAATCGGTAAGTCCCAGTCCCGTATCCAGAAGAAGAGCTCTTTCTGTTCCATTTATCACATACATAACCGTCTTATCTATTTCATTGATCGCCCACAGATCTTTTTCCAACGGAATGATCCTGAATAACTGCATCTTCATTCCTCCTTTATTTTACAGCTCCCATTGTCAGTCCGCTTGTAATATATTTTTGTGCACAGATGTAAAGGATAATTGTGGGAATAATACACAAGGTAAGTCCTGCAATAAACAGATTCCACTGTGTGCTGGTAGCACTTCTGAACATGAAAAGATTTACCGTCAGCGGTCTCAGTTCACTGTCTCCAATGAGAATACTGGGAAGCAGAAAGTCATTCCAGGACCACATAAAAAACAATACACCAATGGTAACCGTTGCTGGTTTAACAAGTGGAAATACGATCTGCGTCATAATTCGAAAAACTCCACATCCATCTATTGCGGCTGCTTCTTCCAGCTCCCGAGGTACATTTTTCAAAAATCCCGTAAACGTCAGAATTCCAAACGCACAGAAGAATCCAATATCAAGAATGATAATTCCTCCAAGGGAATTGGTAAGATTGGTATTTGTAGCAAGTACAGAAATAGGAATCATAACTGCATGAAACGGCACGATCTGTCCGAAAACAAAATACAGATACAGATTCTGTGAGATTTTCCCACGAAGATGTGAGATTCCGAAAGCACCGGCAAACGATACGAACAGCCCTCCCAGCATAGCTCCCAATGTAATCACAACAGAATTTTTTAATGCAACTAAAAAATTCATGCTTTCCATGGCATTTTTAAAATTATCAAGATATAAAGACTTTGGTAATGCCAGAAAATCAGCCGCAATTTCCGGACTTGTTTTAATTGAATTCATAACGATCCACAATACCGGTAAAATAAAAATAAAGCCTAATATAAACATTGCTGCGGTACCTGCAATTTTCTTTTTCCATGTCATTATGACTGCACCTCTCTTTTTCTAGTAATATTAAGCTGAATCAAGGAAATTGCTGCTATGATCAAAAACAGGATCACCGATTTCGCACAGCCATACCCCATATTAAAAGTTCCAAATGCGTCATCATAAATATTCATGGCGATCGTCTGTGTTGTTTTTGAAGGTCCGCCGCCGGTTAAAGCGTAGTTAATATCAAATGCTTTAAATGCATTTGCAATAGATACAAACAGATTGATCGTAATCGTTGGCATCAGAAGCGGAAGCTGGATTTTTATAATACGATTCAGTCCCACACATCCGTCAATGCATGCCGCTTCCATCACATCAAGAGGAATCGACTGCAAACCTGTGATGTAAAGGATCATCAAAAATCCCAGGCCCTGCCACACGGTAACCACTGATACCGCCGCAAATGCTGCCGTTGAACTCCCGAACCAGCTAAACCCTGTTACTGCTTCCGAATGTAAAAGTTCTCCAATTATTGGCGTTACTTTCTGAAAAATAAATGTCCACGCCAGGGCGATCATAACTCCACTGATAATATTCGGAATAAAAAAGAACGCCCGGATCACTGGCTTACCGAAAATATGTGTATTCAACGCCAGAGCTATAAAAAAAGCCAGTACATTGGTCAGAACAATCGTAACCACTGCAAGTTTAAACGTCAAAAACATAGATTGTATAAAATCTCTATCATGAACCAAATCGACAAAGTTTTTTATTCCGATCCAGTTATGCGTTCCTTTGATCAGATTCCAACTGAAAAACGAATTCGGGATCGTTCCAAAAATTAACGGTCCTGCCAGCGCAAAAGTATAAATACACAGTGCCGGCAGCACAAGAAGGAAATAATATTTTTTCTGTTTTCTGTATAAAATGTCCGACATGTTTCCTACCCCCGTATATAGCAGGCGGACTTTTAAAAGTCCGCCTGTTTTCCTGTGTGTTTATTCTTCTGCAAGCTTTTTAAATCCTTCATCAAGAGCATCCAGTGTCTGATCTTCATCGGTTATTCCTGCAAAATATCCCTGAACATCATCGCCCAGAACATCGCTTGCTCCGCTTGGAAGCTGATTCCACAAAGTACTTCTGACCTTTCCTGCATCCATATACGCTTTCAGATCTTTATAATAATCCTTACTTGCAATTTCATCATCTGCTTCAATGTCCATGCAAGCCATAAAGCCGCCGTAGCTGTTGGTCACTGTTTTCAGCCAGTCCCCGCCATCTCCGATATAATCAAGCACTTCCAGGGCTTCATCCAAGTGTTCCCCGTTTGCGTTGGCCACGATCGCATCTGTTGCACATGCCACAACTTCTGCATCATCTGCGTTATCACTTACTGGAACTGCAAAAAATCCGATGGGAAGATCCTGTGTTACACTTCCTACAGAAATCGTTGCCGCATCTGAAAGAAAGATCATTGCTGCTTCCTGGTTTGCAAATGCATAAAATCCTGTGGCCGCATCCGAATCCATATAATTCTGTCCGGAATTTTCTTTCATAAGATCCATAAAATCAAAGACTCTGTCTACGCCATCCACCTTAAAGCTCCCTTCTCCCTTATTCATGGAATCCAGCCAGCTGTCGATCTTATCTTTTCCACCAAGTACTCCTCCGAATAAGGAGCAGAATTCCTGACTTACTGTCCAGTTATCTTTATAAATAGCGGTAAATGGTGTAATATTCGCAGCCTGAAGTTTTTCACAGACTGCTTTCATCTCATCAAAAGTTTCCGGCACTTTTTCAATTCCTGCTTTTTTAAAAAGATCTTTATTATAAAGTACACCCCACCATTCATACATCTGTGGAAATCCCCACACTTTGCCATCATAAGTAACTGCTTCTTTTGCATTGTCATAAAGTTTGTCCACAAACTCATGATCGCTTACGTCTGCCAGCAGCCCGTTCTGTGCAAAATCATATACCTGAGAATAAGAACTTACTTCAAAAAGATCCGGCAGATCTTTTGCCGCTGTCTTTGCTCCAAGATACTGGTTATAATCTCCGGACTGCATCTCCACAGATAATTTTATATTATCATGAGTCTGATTAAACCCTTCCGCTGCTTTATTGTAAATATCCGCAGCTCCGGAAGTCCACACTGCCATCTTGATCTCAACTACATCGTCTACATTTTTCAGATTACTTTTTGCGTAAACCGGCATCACTGTTCCAACAAGCCCCATTGCCATGAGCGCTGCCATTGCGCACGCTGTCACCTTTCTTCTCTTCATTTGTAAACCCTCCGTTCTTTTTTGATGAACTCATTATATTATAATTTTTAATATCAAAACAGTGCACACTTCTTGACATTATGTGTCACTTTTCATAATATGTATTGGTTTTTTTTACTCATCATTATATAATAATACCGAAAGGAGGGGTAAGAATTGTTTTCTATTACTGCAAAATTTAAAGAACACTCTATAAAATTTCGAATTCTTGTCATCGTTCTTCCAGTTGTGATTCTCAGTTATATCATTTTATTATCTTCTTTTTATATGATTTATGTAAAAGAATCCCGTAACAATATTCTTCTGGAACATGAAGAGAATACTCTGTCTATCGCAAAAAATACAGCCAGTTATTTTTCCTCACTGAACTCCAACATTGATCTGCTGCTTTACGGAACAGAAATTCAGTCTCTGATCCATTCCTATGCAGATAAAAAGCTCAGTCCGGAAGAAGTTCAGTCCCAGTGTAACACCCTTTTCTCCACATATCTTTTAGGTGCTCAGTCTAAAATTCAACGGGTTTATATTGTTCTGACCGATAATGGGATCATTTCCAATCAGACTATTTATAATTCCACCCTGGAACAACAGGAGCAAAAACTGGAGCAGCTCAGTGAGTATCTAAAACAACCAAAGGGAACTCTCTGTTATTACTATTCTCCAAAGGAACCTTATACCATCACTGCTGCCAAAAATATTTTTGACATTCAGAAACCGGAAAAGAAGATCGGTATTTTACTGACTGAGATCAATATCCGGTTTATGGAGGATATGATCACGGAGCATCAGGATTCTGAATATAGTTATTATTCCCTTTTTCAAAATAGTGACCTGGTATATACAACTTCCCCCTATGCCCCATCCGTCACAGCCAGCATGAATATGAATTATCACTCCCACAGGGGGAATAGTAATTTTTATGCCATCCGCTATTCTGTAAACGATTTCTTACAAATCGGAGGGCTTCTCAACACAACCGGCGCATTTCATTCGATCAATCGTGTATGGCGTCAGCTACTGGTTATTTCCATATTTTTTCTCTTGATACTGGTTTTCGCTGTTATTCAGATTTCAAGAACCATATCCCAGGAATTTCAGGTTTTTATCACTAAGTTAAAACAAACTTCTGTTGCCGATGAAACCGCCCTGATCCACACAGTTTCCAGCAACGAATTTTCTGAGCTGACAAAGGAATACAACCATATGCTCCTGCGCCTTCAGGAATCCGGAAAGAAGATCACGGAACAACAGATTCTTCTAAAAAACGCAGAGCTGAAAACGCTTCAGGCACAGATCAACCCACATTTTCTTTACAATACCCTGGACTGTATCTCAAGCCTGGCATCTCTTGGAAAAACAGCGCAAATCACAGATATCGTTCCAAAACTGGCTGATATCATGCGAATGAGCATCAAAGGCTCTGATCTTCTTCCTATTTCAGAAGATCTTAATTACGTAAGAGAATATTTGGATATTCAGAAAATGCGTTTCCAGGATCGGCTTCTTTTTCTGATCGAATGTAACGATCCCATGGAAGATCTGTATATCCCAAAACTGATCATACAGCCGGTCGTTGAAAACGCTATCATACATGGTATCAGTGAATCTGTGGAAAATGGCTTTCTTTCTATTCAATTATTTACTTTTAAAGACGATGTACTGATCAAAGTCTATAACACCGGCCCCCTGTTTTCTCACCAGGTAATTGAAAAGATTCACTCTGTATCACAAACTTCTTTTTCCGACCAGAAAAGCATTGGGCTTATAAATATTCAGATGCGGCTACGGTCCCAATTCGGAAATTCCTATGGACTGCTTCTTGAAAATATGGAAGACCGTACTTCTGTATGTGTTACGATCCGTATTCCACAAATACATCAAAGGGAGGACCTGACAAAATGAAAATTCTGATCGTTGATGATGAAAAGATCATCCTGGAAAAACTTAAAATGTATATTTCACAGATTTTTACAGAAAAAGAGAATATTTTTACTTCTGACAATGCAGCAAAAGCACTGGAGATCATATCCTCTCAGCAACCAGATATCATTCTTACGGATATCCGTATGCCAGGAAAAGACGGCCTGTATATTTCTTCTTTCGTGCATAATAATTTTCCAGATAAGATCGTAATACTGATTACCGGTTTTTCTGATTTCAAGTATGCACAGACAGCGATTAAAAACCATGTTTTCGATTATATCCTAAAACCAGTAGACGAAAACGTCCTGAAAGAATCCGTATTGAAAGCTATACATACTATCACCGAACGGAAAAATCAGGCGATCATGCGCAAAAAATATGAATCCTATCTAAAAGAAAATATCAGAAATCTTCAAAAAGATTTTTTTGAACGGTTACTTTTCAGGAACACCACTTCCCTTTCTTCTTCTTTTCATGAAGAAGTCACCATGCTCCGCCTGGATCATATTAAAAGCTATTACCTTTTATACTGCAAATGTTCTACAACAGTTTCAAAAGATCTGGAAAAAGAATATTACTTTACGCATATCGCCGAACATTATCTTCAGGAACAGATTCCGGGAGCTCTTATTTTTTCTTATGGAAACGCTTTGTATTCCTTATGTCCGGACATTGATGAAAAACAACTTACAAAAATAACTAATTTCATACATGGGGAACTAAAAAAGAATCACGTTCTCATGTCCGCAGCCATCAGCAGTCACTCTGAGAATCTGTCTGAAATTCCCCTGCTTCGAAGCCAGACTGTAGAAATTTTTAATACCCTGAAAAATTCCAGTCATTTTGTCATGCTCTACCGTGATCTGGAAACCAACCCCGTTGCTGTCATGTATGAAAAATCCAACTATTTTCAGGTTCTTCTCAATTCCCTGTCTTCCGGTGACAAAACAATGATTCAAAGGCATTTTGATGAGATCTCCCAGTTTTTCACCCGGCAAACTCCTGATGAGTTCAACAGTTTCATGTATAGTTTTATGACTCTTTTTCTTTCTTTTTTTCAGTCAGCTTCCACGGAACTGTCAGATTCGGTACGTCAGATCACCAAAACACAGAAAGAGCTTTTTTCAACCTCCTCACTTCCGGAAAAAAAGACTGAAATATTTCAGGACTGGATGTTTCAGATTGCAGGCCTTCTGAATACTGATAAAATTAATAAAAACAACTACCTGACCAGTCAGCTGATTGAATATATCCGCGCAAATTATGAAAAACCTCTGAGCCTATACAGTATCGCCGATGAATTTAACCGAAGTACTCCTTATATCAGCAGACTGATCAAACAGACAACCGGCAAAAATTTTACGGATCTTCTTACCGATCTGCGTATCCAGAAAGCTAAAGAATTGCTGAAAACTTCTTCCTATCACGTAAATGAGATATCCCACATGGTAGGATATCCCAATTTTCGTTACTTCAGCCGTATTTTCAAGCAGCAAACTGGTATGACTCCCAATGATTATCGGAAGATTTCCTGCCGTTTTCACTGAATTTTTATACTGCTTCCCACACCATCCCCACCACATTTTTTGGTGACGATGATCTTATTTTCGATCCGTTCCTTCAGTTCTGACACATGTGAGATAATTCCTACCAGACGTTTTCCGTCGGCCAGACTTGTCAGGGCTTTCAGGGCCTGTTCCAGGGATTCCTCATCCAAGGATCCGAATCCTTCATCTACAAACATGGAATCCAGCCGGATTCCCCCGGCTGAAGCCTGGATCTCATCGGAAAGTCCCAGCGCCAGGGATAACGATGCCTGGAAGGATTCCCCACCGGACAATGTCTTTACGCTTCGTTCCGTTCCGTTATAGTGATCAATGACATTCAGATCAAGACCTGCTTTTTCTTTCTGATTTTTGCTTTGTTCCTGGCGTTTCAGCTCGTACTGGCCGCTGCTCATGGTCATAAGACGGAGATTGGCTCTTCGCAGGATCCGGTCAAAATATGCCATCTGGATATAGGTTTCCAACTCGATCTTAGATTTTCCGTTCAGTTTTCCGTTTGCTGTATCCGAAAGATTTTTCATCCAGACATATTCTTTTTCCGCCGCAGTCATTTCCGTCTGACGTACCTGCACTTTCTGATATATTTCCTCATTTCCCTTCTGAACAGAAAAAAGTGCTTTTCGTTTTTCCGAAAGCTGTGTTTTCTCTTCCCTAAAACGGCTGTACTGCTCTCTGAGCGCATCCTCATCTACTTCTCCGATTTCTTTTTTCTGCTCCTCAAAGTTTTTTACAACCGCTGTTATTCTTTCCTTTTCCGCCCGGATCTCCTGTAATTTCTGTTGAGCTCTTCTGCTGCTTTCTTTCAGCTCTTCATACAGCTTCCTCTGTGTTTTTATTTCCTGTTCCAGAGATTCTTTTCCACCTTCTCCGATCTCTTCGTTCAGCTCATCCACTTTCTGTGCTTTGTTCTTCCTCTCTGTTTCCAGACGTACGATGTCCTGTGCAGCTTCATTGATAACTCTTCCCAGTTCTTTCAGAGTCTTTTCTCTTTCTATGATCAGCTTCTCAAGATCCTGTTTCTGTTTTGCTTCTTTTTCCTTTCCCTGAACTTTTTCTGACAGGCAGCTGAGCATATCCTGTATCTGTCTTTCAAATCCTGCAGCTGTGTTGTCCGTCACTTCTCCATTTCCTGCCACCAGACTTTTCTGAATCAGTTTTCGGATCTCTTCTGCTGTTATCTGCTGCTGCTTTTTGTTTTCCACGTCTCTTGTCTGAAGACCGGCCTGTTTTCTGTCACATTGATTTTTCTCTTCCTGTAACTGAACGATCTCTGTTTCCAGCTTTTCGATCCACGTTTCTGTTTCGTTCTTCTTTTTTTTACGTTCTATTGCTATGCGAATCTCTTCCTCGCTGTCTGCCAGCTGCTTTTCACATTGGTCCTGTTTTTCTTTCAGCAAAGGGATCAGCTTTTTCCATTCCGTCTCATGTAAAAGCTCTTGTGCCTCCCTCTGGATCTGATGCCATAATGTTTTCTGGCGTTCTTTTCGTTTTCCTGCTTCCACACTCTGCGTATTTGCGTCATTCTCCAGTCTGTCCAGTTTTTGTTTCTCTCTGTCCAGGATTTCCTGATCCACAACCTGTCCTTTGGGAAGTATTCCCGGACGCGGATGCTCGAAAGAACCACATACCGGGCATGGGCAGCCCTCTTTCAGTTCCTGCGCCAGGAGCCCTGCCTGCGCGTCCAGAAAACTCTGAAACAGTTTCTGGTAAACTTCTCTCTGCTTTTGTACTTTTTCAATGGAAATCTTATATTTTTCCTGCTGCTCTTTCGTGGCATTATAAGCCCCTTGAAACTCCTTAACCAGAGCAATCAGTCCTTCTAATTCTTTCTTTTTCCGAAGCCCTTCTGTCTTTTTCGTCTCTGCCTTCTGAAGTTCCAGCTCCGCGCTGTCCAACAGCGCCTTGTCTTTCTTTTGCTGCTCCAGCTCTTCCTTCTGCTGCGTTTCTTTCCGGATGATTTCTTCCTGCCATCCATCTATCTGTTTCTGTTCTTTTTTGATCTCTTCTTCCGTCAGCAGACAGCTGTCATAGCTTCGTTTTTCACTGTCCAGTTTATCGTACTCAAACTTGTATTTTTGTAGTTCTTCTCCTGCATCTGCCAGTATTGAAAGGCGTTTTTTTTCTTCCTCATCTTTTTTCTGCAAAAGCTGCTCTTCGGAAATATCCTTCTCTTTTTTTTCACTGACTGTTTCAAGCTTTCCTTCGATTGTTTCCAGCTCTTTTTTCAGCTTTTCCAGCTCCTGATATTTTTTCAGCTTTTCTTCTTTTTCACGGATCCTGATTCCAAGCTCTTCACATCTGTGATCTGCATCTTTATATTTTTCCGCCTCTTCTACTGCAAGCTGTAGAAGTGGTGTTAATTCTTCCAGATCTTTTTCCGCTTTTTTCTTTTTCAGCTCCAGATTTCGTTTCTGAGCCACAAGATTTTGTGCCTCTTCTGCTTTTCGTATATCCTGATTAAGCGAGTCTTCTTTTTCCCGGAGCTCTTTTTCCTGTGCTTCACCATATTCCAGAAACTGCTTCAGAAGTTCCAGACTCCGCTCCAGTTTTCCCTCGAATTTTATCTTTTTCAGTTCGTCAAATTCCTCTGCCTCCTGCCATGAAGCAGTCTCCGTTTTCACTCCATCCAAATACTGGGCAATACTGCGGCGCATTTCATCATATTCCTTATATCTGGCTATTGACGCATCCTTAAGTTTCATCTGAATCTGCTGATAAAGTCCTGTGTGAAAGAGCTGTCGGAAGATCTCTCCTCTCTGTGTAGTTCCTGCCAGAAGTAATTTCTGGAAATCCCCTTGGGCGATCATTGCGATCTGTGTGAACTGATCATAACTCAGTCCCAGAAGCTGTTCCACTGCCGCAGTAACATCTTTTGCCTTTGTCACCGGCTGACGTTCATCCGGATAGATCAGCTGTGCTTCAGCTTTTCTAAGAGTCTGTCCGGTGCCTCTTTTTTTCGGAGCCATATATTCCGGACTCCGGCGCACGTGATAATTTTTCCCCTGATAGGAAAAAACAAGCTCCACAAAGGTCTCTGTGGAAGGCTCTGCATATTTGCTCCGAAACATGGCCGGATCTCTTACCTCTCCACTGGCTCTTCCATATAACGCAAAGGTGATCGCATCAAAGATCGTGGTTTTTCCCGCTCCGGTGTCACCGGTGATCAGGTAGAGACCTCCCTCTCCAAGCTTTGAAAAATCAATCTCTGTTTTGTCCGCATATGGCCCGAAGGCACTGATGGTCAGTTTTTTCGGTCTCATTATTTCACCTCCTGGATCTTACGGATCAGGTCTTCGGAATATTTCCGCTGTTCTTCATTCATGGGCTGGTTATTCTGCAGTTCAAAAAATTCCTCAAAATATTCCAGCTCAGATTTCCTTTTCACCGTTTCTGTGCCTGCGATCTCCTGGTTTTCTCTTGTGCGTCGGTTATCATATTCCAGCCTCATCAGATTCGGATAAATAGTACGGAGCTTCTGCATTCCATCTACGATATCTTCTTCATCTGTCAGCGTGATCTGCACATAATCCTCTGTGTTTGTGTCCTGATAACCGGACAGTGATGTGATTTCCATGTATGTGCCCTTCAGTTTTCGCATATCCCGTAGAGGCTTCAGCGGAATCTCCCTGATCTTGAGATTTCCTTTTTCCAGGAGCTCCACAACTGTCGCGGATTTCTGCTGTCCTGCCTCGGAAAAAGAATATTTCAAAGGAGTTCCGCAGTAGCGGATGTGCTCGCTTCCCACATTCTGAGGACTGTGGATATGACCAAGTGCCACATAGTCAAAATCCCGGAACACATCTGCCTCCACCTGGTCGATACCTCCAACGGAAATCTCTTCAGAATCGCAGCGCATTGCACCGACCACAAACTGATGGGCGATCAGTACATTGCGATGACGTTTATCAATCTCCATATGTGCAACTGCCGCCTGCACGGCCTCCTGGTAGGTACGGATCTCATCCACCTCTTCTTCTCCTTCCAGCCCGTGCCTCACAGTTGCCGGACGCACAAATGGAAGCAGATGGATCCACACTTCTCCATAGCTGTCCGTTAAACAGTACTTTTCTGTTTTTCCATCGTATACCGGGGTCATGCAGATCCCACTGCTACTCATGATCTGTGAACCGAAAGCGATCCTTTCCGCACTGTCATGATTTCCGCTGATGGCATACACCGGAATCTTCCTTTCTGCCAACTGCGTAAGAAACCGGTCAAAAAGCTGCACGGCTTCCGCAGACGGAACCGGTCTGTCATAAAGATCCCCCGCAAGAAGAACCCCGTCCGGTGCTTCTTTATCAATGATCCTCAGGATTTCATTCAAAATATATTTCTGATCTTCGATCATGGAAAACTCATTGACACGTTTTCCCAGGTGAAGATCTGATAAATGGATCAGTTTCATCGATCACCTGCCACTCAAAATGTGATTAAACATACTCACATCGAGATAATGCGGATTCTCAC
>NZ_JANFYP010000034.1:0-26074 GCF_024460535.1 Blautia sp. MSK.18.38
TCAGCGGAATGATTTCCTGCAGAAACAGTCAACGATGCTGGTGCGTGAAAACCAATGATCGAGGGAGCCGTAAAGTTCTATCTTGGATTCCTGTTCCCATATGGGGAATACTATGTTACCGGGCCTTCCACTTCCCCGGAAAACCGTTTCTGTGGAGAAGATGGAAAATCCCACAGTGTGGGAATGGCATCCACCATGGATATCAGCATCCTGAAAGAACTGTTTGGGTACTACCTGAAAATATGTAACATCCTGGGCATAGAGGGAGAGACAGCGGATGTAAAACGGGTACTTTCAAAACTGTCGCCATTTAAGACGGGAAGCTTTGGACAGATCCGGGAATGGTTCCTGGATTATCCGGAAACAGAGATCCATCACCGCCATGTTTCCCATCTGTATGGTCTTTATCCCGGAAACCTGATCATAGAAAAAAACCCCGGAGCTTCTGGAAGCCTGCCGGGTGGCTCTGGAAAGGCGCGGGGACGAAGGAACCGGATGGTGTATGGCATGGAAAGTATGCCTCTGGGCCAGACTCCGGGACGGGGAACATGCACTGGGGCTTTTGAAAAACCAGCTCCGTTATACCAGGGAGGAAAATATTTCCTGTGTGGGAGGCGGCATTTATCCCAATATGCTGTGTGCACACCCACCGTTCCAGACCGATGGGAACATTGGCTTTGCAGTTGCGGTTGCAGAGATGCTTATCCAGAGCAGGAAAGGGCATATCCTGTTACTTCCGGCACTTCCGGATGAATGGAAAGACGGAAATGTCCGAGGAATGAAGGTACAGGGTGACATCACAGTTGATTTCGAATGGAGAGATGGCAGGATACACAGGGTTCGCCTCTGCTCTTCCCGTGAGCAGAAAGTAACGCTGGAATGTAATGGAATTTCAAAAACAATATTTTTAAGACCTGATGTGACAGAGGATATGATTTTTGGTTGATCTGTCCCGAGGGCCTGGAAATCATAGACAGTGGTAAGTAATGGGGTACAATAAAATATAGCCAATCGATTTTGCCAGAAACTATTGATATTTCTTAGGGTATCGCATATAATATAGTTAAACTAAAAGGTTTCGTGTAGCGGCACGTAAAAGCTGTACTGTGCCCGGGCAGGGTAATTACTGGGACTATTTGATACTCGGAAGGGTATTACGCCCACACCAGGGAGATACGGTGAGTCCGCGCCGGGGACTTAATGATACCGGCGACATTTTAGACGTTCGGAAGGATGTCGCGGCTGACAGCCAGCATAAAACCGCTTTTTAAGATTATGGGCACTGGATAACAAAAAGTTGTCCGGTGCTGTTTTTATATTATAGTGATGATTGGGAAAAGATAGATGGGAAAACAACAGGATAGAGAGAAAATCGTACAGGAGATTAAAATAGCTGCCGATCTGTATAGGAAGCATTTAGTGTGGCGATTCAATTAATCTATCTTGAGGGTATGAGAATTATTGACAGCCGTATCATGTAAAACGCACATGGTACGGCTGTTTTTATACCCTAATAGGACCTGATGATCATAAAAATTCTGAACGATTTCGGGGGTGTTTTTATCTGAGATAATTTTTTTAAAAATATTTGCAACCTTTTTAGGGATTCGCACGTCTAATAAGTAGAAGCACATAAACAAAGGCTTTTATACAACATTTCCTGATGACCGGTCTGATATAGGAGAATGGAGACGACAATGAATGAGGTTTTAATACGAAAAGCGAAGAAAGGCGATAAAGATGCTTTCTGCCGGCTTATGGATGAGAATGTACAGAGTATGTATAAGATTGCGGCAGCATATCTGAAAAATGATGAAGATGTTGCGGATGTAATACAGGATACGATTCTTTCTTGTTATGAAAATCTGAAAAGTCTGAAACAGAACAGATATTTTAAAACTTGGATGATTCGAATCTTGATCAATAAGTGTAAGGACATGATACAGAAGAAAAAGCTGGTTACTTATACGGATCAGATGCCGGAAACACCTTTTCACGAAGAAGAATATGCGGCAATGGAATGGGCACAAGTATTAGAAACATTGGATAGCAAATATCGTTTGGTTGTTCTTTTGTACTATATGGAAGGATTTAGTGTCCGGGAGATCAGTGACGCTCTGGATATGAAGGAAAGCACTGTGAAATCTCGTCTTCATCGTGGTAGAAAACAGATTGCAGAGATGTATGGATATAAGGTTAAGGAGGGACGTGTTTAATGATGACTTTAAATAATAATGAGAAAGACTTCCAGGAAAAACTTCAAAAGGATACAGAAATGCCGGCAATCGTGCATGAACGTATCAATCAGGCATATCGATTGATTGAAAATAATGCTGTGTTACAGAAAAAAGCACCAAAGGATCCATATCACTGGATGAAAATTGGAGGCAGGGTAGCAGGAGGTATGGCAGCAGTACTGGCGGTTGGATTTGTATTTTGTGCAACCAATCCAGTAATGGCAAAGAATATCCCAGTTGTAGGAGGGCTTTTTGAAATCTTGCAGGATAATGTAAGTTTCTTTGGTGATTTTTCGGATTATGCAACAACCTTGAAATCCGTTGATGGAACAACGGCAGATGGCAGTGAAGCAGATGGGGACAAGACAGGTAATGCCACTAGTGAGAATGCTTACATTAAAACAGCAGATGGGCTGACAATTACATGTTCTGAGGTATATGCCAACAGCCAGGCAGTCTATATAACTATGCAGTTTAAGAGTGATAAGCCATTTCCAGAAACGTCAACTAGGGCGGAAAGTGGAACACCGGTCATTGATCTGGATATGACTGGCGGTGTGGACTTTGATTCAGAAGCTAGTCCGGTGATCGACGGTCAGGTGGAAGGACAGTTTCTGGATGACAACACCTATGCATGCATTTTCCGTTATGATCTTGCTCAGGCGGCAAAAGACTATACGGAATATAATGAGAAATACAATGAAATGACACAGCAGGTAATGGATGAGATGGGAATAACTCAGGCGGACTTAGATGATCAGACGGATGAAGGTTATGCACTGCTGGAAGAGTTTATCAATAAAGTATCTGAGCGTGGTGGAGCATATCAGAAATATATTAAAGATATTGAGATTCCGGATACTTTTAATCTGCATCTGGATATCACGAAGGTAAGAGGGCTGGAAGCAGACTATGAGTGGTCAGAAGCGGATGATGAAAACTATGGAAGGGATGCCGGCTACTACAAATATGAAGGTGACTGGAGTTTCGATATCCCGGTTACAGTAGATGATTCCCGGACAGAAGTATTGGAACTCAATGATACAAACGATGCTGGTATCGGACTCAAATCCGTAATTCGTTCTCCGTATGAACTGACGGTAAATGAACTTTATAAGGAAGGATCCAACAGTGACTGCTTCATGGTAGCTCTTGATGCCAACGGAAACACACTTCCATATAATGAGTCTACTGGAAACTGTAATAACTTCGCAATTCAGGACAGGGATATTTCGACAGTAGATATTTATTTCCTGGATTATATCCAGTATATGGATGAACTGAAGGGGCAGCAGAATTTTGATAATCCTACGAAAGAAGACGGACAGAAATGGAAAAAACTTCTGGAGGAGAATGCGAAATATCATAAGACATTACATTTTGATAATGACAGTGAGACAGTGCAAAAAACTAAGTGATTCAAAGAAAGATAAGTAGGATATGAGACAAAAAGAAGTGATAGGGCAGTCAATGAGAACCACAAAATCGGCAAGACCAGGTTCAGTTGTTTATGTGCCGATGGATAAATCGGAATTCAGATCTATTATATTTTCAGAAAAGAAGAAAAATAAAATTAAGAAAATTGTAATATTGATTATATTGATGATTTTTGTTATAGGCTGTTGTATGTATGCAGGTATATCTTATTATTACTCATATCACTTCTTTTATGGGACGACCATCAATGGGATTGACAGTTCAAATAAGACAGCATATGAGGTTGAGCAGGAGATTGCTGGGAAAAAGGATAACTATACTATTCAGGTAAGGGCAAGAATGCAGGACCCGCAGGCCATTACAGGAAAAGACATTGATTATAAATACGTATCCAGCGGTGCGGTTCTCCAGCTGCTGAAAACTCAGAAATCATGGGAATGGATCGGCAGTCTTTTTGAAACAAAAAACTATATGGTTCAAGAAGAGACTTTTTTCAGCCGGGAGAAACTGGAAGAACAGGTAAATTCATTAAATTGTGCGAAAAAAGAGAATCAGATAGCACCGGAAAATGCGTATGTAAGTTTTGTTAACTCAGAATTCACTATTGTGCCAGAAACGGAAGGCAACGAATTAAATACCAAAGAAGCTTATCAGATGATATGCAGGGCAATCGATAACGATGCGGCAGAGGTAAATCTGGAAAGTGATCCAAAGGCTTATAAGAAAGCAGATGTGACGAAAGAAAGTTCAGAACTTCAGAATATGGTAAATACATATAAGAACCTGACAAAAGCAAATATCACATATACATTTGGAGACGAAACGGTAACACTTGATGGGAATACCATCAAAAACTGGCTGCAGTTTGACGAGAAAGGGCAGCTGCTCCAGAATGATGAAGCCTTCCGGCAGCATGTAGTGGATTATGTGGCACAGCTTGCAGCAGATCATGATACAGTTGGCACTGAAAGACAATTCCAGAGCACAAGCGGAAGGACGGTGTATGTATATGGCTCCGCCTATGGGTGGAAGATTGATCAGGACAAGGAAGTAGCACAGCTCATGCAGGAAATTCAGTCAGGAACCCAGACAACCAGGGAACCGGTGTATTCTATGAGGGCAAATGCACACGGGATCAATGATCTCGGAGATACATATATAGAGGTAGATCTCACAGAGCAGTATATGTGGTATTATCAGAATGGAAATATTATTTTTCAATCAGAAATCGTATCCGGATTGCCAAGCGACCCGGACAGAAAAACACCCCCTGGAATATTCACACTGAATTCAAAGAGCAGTCCGTCTGTGCTGCGAGGTGAAATGACAGCAAATGGAACCTACTCTTATGAACAGCCGGTAACGTACTGGATGCCATTCAATGGAGGAATTGGCTTTCATGATGCAGACTGGCAGCCGTATTTTGGTGGTGACAGATATCTTACAGGTGGTTCTCATGGATGTATCAATCTTCCGCCAGAGAATGCCGGACAGCTTTATAGTCTTATTCAGTATGATGTCCCGATAATCTGTTTTTACTAATTCTATATTCAAGATGTACAGGACAGGAGCTAAGTTGTAATGCAGCTGGCTCCTGTCCTTCATTGTCAACAGTATCAGATTGGCGCATGATCACCATTTCGGTAATCTAGAACAAAGCAGGCATGATGTGGAAGTGGCAGAGCGATTGGTAAAAGCTAGCAATCTCTTCCTTTCACAAAGAGTGAAGAAGAGAAGGCACATTAATGGGATTGACGTATCAATACTGGAACCATATAATGGGTACAAAGAAAAATTTATTTATGGAAACAAACACATTGACAGAGCATACAAAAGTGCTGTGATTAAAGTTTAATGTGTGTTATACTAGGAGGAGAACAATGGGATTAAAAAATGCGAAAGAGGGGAAATTACTATATCATTTAACAGAGTTAAAAAATCTGGAATCTATCATTGACTCTGGGCTTGTACCAAGAAAGATTTTAAGGGAGAACACCGTAACGTTTGGAGATGTTGCAGATCCGGAAATTATACGCAAGAGAGAAGTTTTAGGATTGGACGAATATATCCCATTTCATTTTCACCCATATTCAGCTTTTGATGTGGCTGTGAAAAAAACGCATGCGGGCGAAGAAATGATTTATATTTGTATTACCAGAAGTTTGGCAAGATACAATAATTTCCGTATCTTACCTAAGCACCCATTGGCATTGGAAGAGTGCCAGCTATATGATTATGACAAAGGCTTTGAAATGATTGACTGGGATATTCTTACCAGAGTGGGGCAGAATGACGAGAATGCCAGACAGATAAAGATGGCGGAATGCCTGAGTCCATTGGTTATTCCAGTTGATGCTTTCCAGTGTATCTATGTTTCATCGAAAGAAACTGAAAACAAAGTAGCAGATATGCTCAAACAGAAAGGCATTATTTTTCCGCCGCCATTCATTACAGTGATGTCCCAATGGTTTGAGTAACGAGAGGAGGTGGTTGTGTTGATTAAATACACAACTGGAGATATGTTTCAGTCTGGTGCAGAGTGTTTAGTTAATACAGTCAACTGTGAGGGCTACATGGGAAAAGGAGTTGCGTATCAGTTCAAGCTGAAATTTCCAGAAAATAATAAAGCCTATATAAAAGCTTGCAAAAATAAAACACTGCATGTTGGAACAATTCATACGTTTGTAGAGAATGGTATAACTATTGTAAATTTTCCAACGAAAGATAAATGGCGTGAAAATTCTAAAATAAGCTATATAGAAACAGCGTTAGACGTTTTGGTAGAACGACTTCCTGGATTGCATGTGAAATCAGTAGCCATTCCACCACTGGGGTGTGGAAATGGTGGTTTGGATTGGCAGACGGTAAAAGAACTGATACAAAAGAAATTAGAACCAATCGCTGATAATTTTACATTTTTGATTTATGAGCCACAGAGAAATTATGTACAAAAGGCAGCGGTTGCACCTAAACTTACAGCAGCCAGTTTAGTTCTGATGAAAATAAAAATGGGCCTCAATCGTTGTACAAAACTTCGTCTGCAAAAAGCTGCATATTTTATGAATTTGTATCTGGAAGAACCGTATTTTTCGTTTCAGAAGTATAAATATGGTCCCTATGCTCATTCCATTGATATAGTTAGTAGAAATATCGGAGAATATCAGAGCTTTTATGGATTAAAAGATACTGAATCAACGTATCAGTTAGCTTATCAGGTAATCTGTAGTGAAAAAACAACAAAGCTATTAAACCGTCTTTTGCCTGCAATCGAAAAAGCGGTTGCTTATGTGAATGAGATAGAAAGCGATCATGAATTGGAAGGGCTTGCAACGGTAACTTATTTAGTCCAGACTTTTTCAAGAATTGAGGCGAGCCAAATTATATCTGAATTTAAACAATGGTCAGAGGATAAAATGGCTCGTTTTTCAGAAGAGGAAATAGAGAAATATATGGATTGTTTAGAGCAGACCGGTGTAATAGAACGGGATATTACAGGAAGCTATTGCCTCTCAGAGTATCTTTCTTGCAGATGATCAGATTGTATTATATGGTTCTTATGCAAGAGGAACGAATACTTCAGAATCAGATGTAGATGTTGCATCATTTAACATAATATATAGCAAGAATTCTTCTTCCTCTGCCTCCTCTACAGGTAGGGCTTAAAGAAAAAATATGATGTCATGTGAGTAACAAATTAAATTTGTGTGTGGGGTGATGGTTATAAAGAAAAAAGTGACAATTGTGTTGGGTATTATTACTATTGTTGCTATAAGTACAATGATTATGTTTTCAATATATAACTCTTTAGAAGCCTATCGAAAAGCAAATGCCGCGATACTGTGGGATTGTTCTGTAACCTGTGCGGAAGAGTCAACGCCTGATTCTTATGTAATTACATATTCTGATGCAAAAATTTTATCCAAAACAGGCGTATTGACGGTTCAGAACAGAAACGATTTTGATATTATTGTGTATTTGCTCTGCGAAGGAAAACAGGAACTCGTGTCTGGCAGTATTCCTGCGGGTGGCTGCTATTCTTTTCTAAACGTTAAAGATGAAGAACACACAGTAGGTATTCATGCTGATGTTGGTGAGAATACGGATATAAAAGCATTTGTATATGACGGAAAAGACACCGAACCATATACACGATAAATGTTTTCTAATTGTGAGATAAATTCTTTTGAGTTATATGAACCAAGGATAATATCTAATTATCTATTACAAAGGAGTCTGCTATGCGAGAGAAAAAATATATTCCTTTTTGGACCAAGGAAGAAAATAAAGTAGATAAAAATATATTAAGTATCATTTTATTGGCACATGTCCAACAGCCAAGAGGTTATATCAACAATAGTCAACTTCAGTGCAGTGAAACTGAACGATTTTCTATTGAAGAATTTAATGAAATTTATCAAGGAATCGTAACTGCCGGCTATTATATACAATCGGTATATTATAATGAGTTGGATTTCATATCCGATTTTATAGAACATCCTACCCGATTCCAAAATTGTCTCATATATAATTTAGCAAGAAATGGACTTGGAGATAACAAAAAGACGATGATTCCTGCTTTTTGTGAATTAGTAGGACTTAATTACAGCACGTCGTCTTCTTTAGCCTGTGCATTATGCCGTAATAAGTACTATTTCACAACATTATTTCGTTCACATAATATTTCTGCACCAAAAAGTTGGTTGTTAAGCAGTGAAGGAAGTTGGATTAATGGTGCTCCTGAAGAGGGGATTCAAGTTATCTGCAAACCTTGCTCAGAATCTGCAAGTCAAGGAGTCCATGAATCTGGAATTTTTTATGCTTCCCCAGAAAAATTCAAGCAGTTTTATGGGGTAACCTGCATCGTACAAGAGTATATTGATGGTGAGGAATGTGAAGTTCCTGTATTTAAAATAGGAAATTCCATAAAAATACTTCCCCCTGTCGGTATCAATCTTGGTAAAAGGAAGATTCTTGATGAGCAATCTTCGGCAGAAAACAGCTATGATTTTTATTGTTTAAGTGACACACAATCACAACAGACGATTGACCAGATATGCAATTACGCCCAAGAAGCGTTTCATCTGATGCAGATGAATGTATATGGGCGCATTGATTTTCGTATAAATTCATATGGGAAGCCTTACATATTTGATGTTTCAACAACTCCTTATACTACTCGGCATAGTTCATTCGCTTTTGCTTTTGATCAAATGCAGTTTCAATACAGTGATATCTACCATGCAATTATAACTGCTGCTGTTCACAGATTAAAACAGTAGCACTAAAATGACAAAAACTGGAGATCTGAAAGCAAAAAACCACGACCATAAAACTGACAGGAGGGATCTTGAATGTGGGTACATGCTGTTGTGATGGCGGTATGATACATCATGGGATCTCCATTTAGTTTAAAAGGGGCATGAAGTAGATTTTCCTGCTCATTCTGCCTTTTTCTAAAAATTTGCTTATATTCACGCAGAAGTGGGACATCCAGTGACTTTAAAATATCCAGTTCTTTCCCGGCAATGACTGTGTTATTTTGGAGTAATGCATGAGCAAAAAGTAAATCATGCAGAAAGTATTGATAATATTCATCTGCATCCGAAAGATCTTTAGCCGCTTTTTCAAGTTCCTTTTCTATAGATTTTGAACCATATAATAAAGAAAGTCCTAAATAATTAAAAAGAATCACATGGGAAACTTCATCTTCTTGGTTTTCCATAATTTCTGAAAAAGCCATAGCCGCCTTTTTTGCGCAAGTTAAATATTGGTCTCTATCCTCCAGATACCTTCTTTCATCTAGAAGAAATTTAAGAAGAATCTGATTATTCTCTAATTTGTATCGACTTGGATAGTACCACCCATCATTTTGTTTGAGCATTTCGTTACATTCATTTAGAGTTTGTTCTGCTGAAAAATAATCACCAGCAACAATTGTATTTGCTAAATGATTGCAAAGTGCCATATAAAGACCATTGCGGTTAAAGTGGCTACGATAAAACTGTATGCTTTGTGCCGTTTGCCTACTTGCAATCAATGCCGAATAATAAAGAGCTGCCTTCCGGTTATAACAGGCTTCAAATTCTTCAAATACAGGACTTCCCATATGCTGTTGAATCATTTGAATAAATCTCTTTTTGAGAATCTTTACTTTTTGACTATCGTTTGAGCGATCTATATAAACATCCAATAACACAAGTACTGCTCTGCAATACTGTTCATCTTCGCAAAAATCGGACATATTTATCGTTTCGTATAACTCTTCAGCCAACTGACTGATTATAATAGGGTTTTCAGCCAACTGCACATAACAAAGAAGAATTAATCTCTGACATTCAGCCAAACTGGCTGGAATCAATCGGCTTGGAGTTATTGACTGTAAATGGAGAAGTGCTTCTTTATAATTATATTTTGAAAATTCCTTATATCCTGAAAGAAACTCATTTAGCGTATGACGTTGAGTTTCTTCCAGATCACCATTTAAACGCCTGAGTAATGAATAAATTTGATCAAGTATATTATATATATCGTTCATTTCCCCGATTTTAGAAGCTCGTCGAAGATAAGAAAGAAACAATAGCTGCCAGGCTTCTAAAATAATTTTAGAATCATTCGTTTGAAGGCTAAGTTTCAAATGTTTTCCCCTATTATAGTAGTCATCCGCATGTCGTTTCTGCAAGTATCCAGAAAATTTGCGATGATGATATTTTTCTCTTTTTGAAAGTTGTGTTTTAAAATATGATTTAATCCACTCATTAGAAAAATGGTATCTTTCTTTTCCAACAATAAACATGTGCTCTTCAGCTAATGTAAGATATTCTTCAGCCAGATACTCCGTCTCGTCCGCATCATCAGGGGCAGAATTAATAAAAAAAGCAGTCTCATCTTTGGTAAAGTAAGAATCTATAATGGAAAGTGGCTCTAAAACCTTACATGCACTTTTATCTTGCGATGGCAATTCCTGACAACGTTTTTCCATTATCTCATTAAAATCCCGTGTTATAGAATTGCTATGATGATAATAATCTGCAGCCATCAGTGCAAGGGTCAGGTCATTTCCTGCACAAGCTCGTATATCTTTTATATTAATGCGTTCAGAATGTCCTTTTTGACGTAATATATCCAGAATATCATCATCAGGTATATCTTTCACCGGAACATCAAAAGAAATATTCCCATTTACAGAAGCTTTGTCAAGGGATACAAGTAATGTAACCAAATGGAAACCAGAGAGTAAATTCAGCTGTGGTAACATAAGTTTCTGAAGAAATTGCTTTGACGGAACATCCCACAGTTCATAATTATCTGCAATAAAAAGTATATGATGATTTGCGGCAGCCTGGTTCTTAATTCCAGCTATTAATGCTTCCTCACTGGGAGTCAATACAAAATGTTGTTTACCATATTGTGCAGTGCCACCAAACTCTAACGATATCGGTATCGGAGAAAAATTGATTCCAAAGGAAATTTCACTCCCTAAATCTAACTTCTTTTTGGAATACATTTTAGTTCCAATATGCCATGTGAGATATGGAGCCAAATTTTGATCAATGCCTTCAATGAAAAAAACAGACCACCCTTCTTTGAGTTGGTTACTGATTTCTAACGCTATTGTAGATTTTCCACACCCAGTATCACCATGTAAAGATATTACTTTATTATGATCGTCATCTGTTAGAAGATGATAAATTTGATCAATCATCTCCCACTGATAATCTGCCAGATTCATACAATCCTCCAATCTCCATAAAAAAGATAATTAGATATTATCCTTGGTTTAGAATTGGTAAAGAGGAAGAAAAAAAGGCCGCTTTAAATTGAGCGGCCTACAGTGTCACATTGTAATATCAATATGCATTGAGTTGCGAGGGTGTTTAGCAGTGAGGATGCTGTTTTGTTTGGAAGTAGACACATTTGTATATATTTCGGTTGTTTTTATAGAGCTGTGTCCCAGCATTTTCTGTATATACCGAATATCAACATCAGATTCTAATAACAGTGTTGCAAAGGAATGCCGGAACATATGTGGAGTTACGTGCATATCTATGTTGGCAAGTTTCAGATATTTTACTATCATGTTTCGGACAGATTCTTCAGAATATCTTTTGTGAAGACGGTTGATGAAGAACCATCCTGTTTTAGTGATATCTGTTTTAAAGGCCGCATAGTATTCAGATAATATTTTTTTTACATCTTCATTTCCAATTTGTAAAATACGTTCTTTTGAACCTTTCCCGTTTATAATAATTTTGTAAGTAGTGAAATCTATTTGGGCAGGAGTAAGTGAGCATAGTTCTGAAACACGTACTCCGGTTGCAAATAGTAATTCTATTACGGCTATATCACGAAGGATCGAATTGTATTGATATGTTGTAGGCGCCAGTTTTTTTTGTCTATACATAGTTCTGAGAAAGATTTCTATAATAGTATCAGGGACTGTTCTGGGAAGGATTTGTGGCTCTCGAAATTTCACATTGAGTTTCTCAAAAGGATTTTGAGACAATAATTCTTCATAAACAAGGTAATGGAAAAATGCCTTTAAAGTAGCAATCTTCCTTTTGACAGTTTTGGGTTTGTATTTCTGGTGTAACAGTGACAGGAACGAGTTTAAGGTGCTTTTTTCTGTGAAATCCGCCAGTGGCAGCATAAATGTATGAAATTGTGATAAATCTATACGGTATGCTTTAATGGTTTTGGAATTTAACTTTTGTACAGTTTCGCATGTTTTAAGATATTCGGATATAAAATTTGATAATTGATCCATGATAGGCATCCTCCCTTTTTTTTCAATTATGATTGCCTATGTGGAAGATGTCGAATTTATTTTGAAAAATATTTTTCAAAGTTTACGCATCCCTCGTTCATCCCTCTATAATATGTGTTGTATAAGTCGGTAACTCTGTAACTCTTCCTTATCCTTCGTACTCTGCGAAACTGTCTTGATTGCATTATTTTATGAGATTGATATAGATACCCTTATGCATAGTAGCCCTTCCTATGCATATTGCTAAACAGCGTAAACTGAACAGGAATTTTTTATTTTGGGGAGCAAAAGGGTATATTTTTAAAGAAGTGTAAAAAAATTACTCTTAATAAGTAAAAAAAATGCATTAAGTGTTGACGCATAAAAAATAGTGTGTAAAATATAAATCAAGGAGGAAAACATCATGCTGGCTAAAATGTATCTTACAAATTTTCTTTCATTTAAAGAAAGAACAGAAATTGATTTAACTGCATCTAAGTATTCTATTCTTGGAAAAACAAACGTATATAAAAGCGAAATTCTTAAAGGCGCACTGTTTATTGGACCAAATGCTTCTGGAAAATCAAATGCATTGAAAGGTCTTTCATTTATTATAAAAATGATAAAAGGGGAAGGAGTATCGTTCAATAGATATCGTTGCCTTTTTTCAGATAATCCTATTATTACAATCGAATATGAATTTATATTTGAAAGCAAAAAAGTTGAATATGTGATTGAATATAATATCCAGACGAATAGTATTTCGGAAAATCTGAAAATAGACGAGATTACCGTTTTAAAAAGGACGGGAAATACAGGAGAATTAAGAATTGGTCAAAGTGTAACAACAGATGATCAGGTTGACAGTGAAACATTATTCTTACGAACTGCGTCATTTAATACAGGCCGCTTTCCGCAGGAACCTACATTGAGAAAACTTATGGATTTCTTACAAAATTCATATATTGTTGATGAGTATAATTGGGATGCGAGGGTAGGAAGTACGATAACCAGATATGCAGAGGAGTTTGGTGTTGAAAAAATAAATAAATACCTTACTGCGTTTAAGTATGATTTTTCTATGGAATATGGTTCTGAAAGTGAGGGAGCAGGATTGAAACTGACCCTTGGTGCTGACAATAAAATGGTTTTCCTGAAAAGAAAGAGTTTTCCTTTTCCAAATGTACTTATTAACGAATCTCAGGGCAATCAGGTATTTGCCGATTTACTGCCTCATTTAATTAGAGTGATAGAAAATGCCGGGATGCTGATTGTTGATGAATTTGGCAATAGCTTTCACAATAAATTAGCGGAAAAAATCATTAGTTTTTTCATGGAAAATGCAAAAAACTCTCAGATATTCATTACATCTCATCATACAAATCTGATTTCAAATTCAGTATTCCGTCCGGATCAGATTAACCTGATTACTTTTCTTAATACGTCAGGAAGTAATGTGAAACGACTTTCACAGTTTAAGCCAAGGGAAGCACAAAATTTGGAAAAAATGTATCTGGGTGGTATGTTCGAGGGTTTACCAATATATGAAGAAGTATAGAATTGATAAGACGAAGAATATTGGAAATGTGATTTTTGTTGTTGAGGGAGGAAGACCGGAAACGGGTGGTACAGAACTCAGGCTATTGAAAAAAATATTCGCAGATATTTTGGGATATGAAGTTCAGGAACTAAGACGAGGCAGTGAGGAATTTATTGGGTATGGACAAAATCCGAACTTCCGTGTATTTGCGCTAAATTTACCCAAAAATCAATTAACGCAATTAACAGAGGAGGCAATGGACGAGTTATTCTGCAAATTAAGAGAAGAATTTCATATCAAACCAGAAGATTGTCCTATTTTCTATTTATATGACAGAGATGTGCTCAGCTATCAACGAAATGAGTTACGCAAGAAATATGTTAAAAAATATACAGATCCTTATGGTACTGAATCCGGAGATCAAGGACAGCTGTTATTAAGTTATCCTGCAATAGAAGCTTATCTTCTGTCATGCGTGAAAGACAATACTATTGAAATGTCATTTAAACTGGGAAAGGATGCAAAAGCGGCTCTTGCAAGAGAAATATGTACTGCAGACTGTGAAGACAAAACAGAGCTGCATTTAAAAACAATCAATCTGGTATTCTCGAACGAAACAGAGGAAATGGAAAGGCGGCTCATTCATTCCATTAATGAAATGGATAATGGATTAGAGGCATTAGGCATTCACCCATATGATTTGGATGATTTGGCACCAACATTATTGGAAGTATATGATAATCAACAACAAAAATACATGGGAGAGAACACATTTTCACTTCTTTCACTTGTTGGATTGGCATTGCTCGAATTAGGGGTTATTACTGAGGTGGAAGAAGAGGAATAGTAATTATACCAATTCAACAATAGGCAATAACAAAAAAACACTCCACTGCCGATAAAAAAGGCAGCTTTTCCCTATATCTACACGCCATAGGTATCGAAAATCTATGGCTTTTTTAGCCCCATTTCTGAAGGAGTACCGGAAATTAAACCGGCAAAAGTAAAAATAAAGATGGAGTTTCAGAGGGAAAGTGATGGAGTACTACTCTGAGTGAAATCTACATAACATGATCCACTTGAAAAATTACCTGTTCTTTTTGAAAATATAAAATTTTGTGCATGTTTTGTATTATATCTTTTATGTAAATTCAGTATAAACAGAGTTATTATAATGACGTAAAATCAAAAAAAATCAGAGAAAATTGTTGAGGTACCATAGCATGAAATCTAAATACATGGCAGTAATACCGTTTTTGGTTGCTTTTGGGGTATTACTGATATCAGGATGTTCAATTACAACACAGAAAAGTACATCTTCACAGGAAAATATGCCAGAGATAATCATTGGAAGTGACGATTTTCCACCTTTTAATTATTCCGATGAAAATGGAGAACCGGCAGGGATTGATGTTGACATTGCAAATGAAGCTCTGGGACGCCTTGGTTATAAGCCGGTATTTACAAAGATTGTATGGGATGATAAAGATAAAGATCTGGAAAATAAGGAGATAGACTGTTTATGGGGATGCTTTTCCATGGATGGCCGGGAGAATGATTATAAGTGGGCAGGTCCATATATGGTGAGCCGGCAGGTTGTCGCAGTCAATGAAAACAGCAATATAAAGAAGCTTAGTGATCTGTCGGGAAAAGTAATCGCAGTACAGGCTTCCACAAAGCCTGAGGATATCTTTCTTGACAGGATGAATCCTGCTATTCCATTGGTAAAAGATGTGTATAGCTTAGAAAACCGAAAACTGCTTTTTACCTCTCTTGGAAAAGGTTATGTTGATGCTATAGCAGCTCATGAAACTTCCGTACAACAGTATATAAAAGATTATGGGGCAAAGATAAGAATCCTGGATGAAGCTATCCTGACTACAGGAATCGGGGTAGCCTTTCCTAAAAACACGGATAGTGAACTTCCGGAAAAACTCACAGAAGTCTTTAAAGACATGAGAAAAGATGGAAGTGAAGAGAAAATTCTAAAAAAATATCTTCCCGAAACCAGTGGATATCTGGAGGTGGATAAAATTGAAAATAACTAAACTGTCCAGACGGCAGACTCAAATCATCATTATCACGGCGGGACTGCTTCTGTTTCTGATAACTATAGTTTATTCTGTAAAAACCGATATAAAAGCAGTTGCCAGGCAAATGGACGAGACTCTGAAATATGTGAAAGAACAATGTTATATTTATAACAGATATAATGAAGCATCCCAAACAAAAGGTTTAATGCGTGCAATTGGAAATGCCCAGCAGATTAATCGTAATCTGACGTATACAAAGGATGAAGTTACGAAGGATAAGCTGAAAACATATGCAGAGGAGCAGAAACTTACCGGAATTATTATACTTGATGTAAACGGAAAGGTAAAATGTGAATACAGTACAGACGATCTTAATTCCAGGGCTTTACAGGATAAGATTCAAAAGAAAACAGTACTTGATGTAGCAGCACATCCTCGGAAAACATACGCTGCAAGTATCGTTCTTGAGGATGGGTAACAGGTGGATCTGGCTGCATATGGACGCTCTGACGAAAAAGGCATAATTATCACTTTTTATCATACATCGGCTGAGTATGCCAGAAACTATAATCTTACGATCCAGAGCCTTCTTAGTGGCTATGATACATATTCCAGCGGAATGATCGTTGTAACAGATGGAAAAAATGTGGTTGCTTCAAATGACGAAGATCTGATCGGACAAAGCTCTGGAGGTATTAATATTATCCAACAGGTAAAACAGAAACCAGCTAACAAACTGGTCCGTGTATCAGACAAAAAATGCAGATATATTGGCAGAATGACTAAGGGACGCGATTACTATGTTTATATGTTTATAGATGAGCAGATGGCGTTTGCTTCTGTTTTTAAAAACCTGTTGGTCGTGTTGCTGTTGTATATATTTGTGGCTGCTTCCGTATTTGCCTTCCGCAGGAGATCAAAAGCGCAATTGTTGAAGATTCAGATGATGCAGGAAGAAGCTTATAAGCAGAAACTTTTGCAAGAAGCTCAAAGAGCTGATATGGCAAATAATGCAAAAACAGAATTTCTGCAGCGAATGAGCCATGATATCCGAACTCCTATTAATGGAATCCGTGGCATGATCGAAGTGGCTGATTATTATAAAGATGATTTAAAAAAGCAAGATGAGTGCCGCAGGAAAATATGGGATGCTTCAGGATACCTCTTGGAGCTTATTAATGAAGTGCTTGATATGAGCAAATTAGAGTCAGAGGAAATCGTGCTGGAAAATAAGGATTTTGATATTAACAGGCTATTGCATGAAATAAGAGAAGTGATAGAAAAACAGGTATATGAACGTGGAATCAGCTTATCTGAAAAAGAATACAATCTGGAATACAGATATTTGAATGGGAGTCCGGTTCATTTAAAAAGAATCCTTATGAATATCATAAGTAATGCTGTCAAGTATAATAAAGAAAAAGGAGAGATACTGCTCAGCTATTATGAAACACAGGTGGATGACAGGCATATACTGTTTGAGTTTCACTGCAAGGATACCGGAGTTGGAATGAGTAAAGAATTTCAGAACCATATTTTTGAACCATTTACTCAGGAAACAGGCGGTGCAAGATCTGTTTATGGAGGAACAGGTCTTGGTATGCCAATTACAAAAAAACTAATAGAGAAAATGGGCGGTACGATTAAATTTGAAAGCGAGAAAAATGTAGGAACCACATTCATGGTACAGCTCCCATTCCTTATTTCTGCTGATATGAAGCAGGCAGAAAGCCAGGAAGATGATGTATCAATTGAAGGCATGAAAATCCTTTTGGCCGAAGATAATGAATTGAATATGGAAATTGCGGAATTTCTTTTGACAAATGCAGGAGCAGAAATTATAAAGGCTTCAAACGGCAAGGAAGCTGTTGAAGCATTTGCAAAATCAGGTGTTGGTGAGATCAATGTAATTCTGATGGATATTATGATGCCAGTTATGGATGGCCTGGAAGCTACCAGAGAAATACGTACAATGAACAGAAGTGATGCATCTGCTGTTGTGATTATAGCTATGACCGCCAATGCTTTTACAGAAGATAAGACTAAAGCACTGAAGTCTGGAATGGACGATTATCTTACCAAACCACTGGAGTCAGAAAAACTGATTCGTGCCTTAAGTAGATATAAACACAATTAACAGTAACGTTCTTATTAGCCTGATTCAGCCATAGAAACAGGGTGTGGTACGAAATATTATGCGTAAATTTATAAAATGGAACAGTAATCCAGACAAAGAGGGGCATATCAATTGGACAAAGATATGCCCCTCAGCCGATGTTTGTTAACTGATGCATTTTGTTTATATATTCCCTTATTTTGTACATGGACTCTTTTATATGGAAGGTGTATAGTGAATGAAAACTATATGATAAAGATTATGGAGGCATAAGATCATGGCTAACTTGATAAATTTTGTTACGCTGTTGAATGGAAAATTTGATAATAAGGATCAATTTGAGAAAATAAGTAAGACAAATCCACAGTATCCATATGCAAAGCACATCAATACAATATGTAATTCAAAAATCGCAAATCTCCCAAAGGGTTTCGAAGGCGTATTTATGATTGAAGAAAGTTATTATTCTGTACAGGGGACTACCCGCTCTTCTTCACATTTGTTTCTTTTTATGGAAGAAAACAATTCAATAAAACTTATTTCTTATGAGATACCGGAAGGATATGATAAAAAGAATTTTACTTACAAAATCTTCAAAGGTGCCGACTATGATCAGCTAAAGTGTTCTGCAAAATTTACTCCTGCATTTTTCAGAAAATCAGGTGATACATGGGAAGGCGGAAGTGTAAGTATGTTTTCTCCCGTATTGAAATTTTCTCTGCATGAAAAGTTCACTGAAAATCAATTGGAAGTATCAGAGTCCATGGAAGTAAATGGAAAAAGAACTTTTGGTTATGATGAGCCGATTATTTACAAACGAATAAAATAGAACATTGACAGGGGATGCTCTGATAAAATAGATTGATTTGTTAAGAAGAGCAGAATTCCTAAAGAAAGAGGAATACGTATGAACATTGTTTTTTCATCTGATAAGAAAGAATATAATACTATTAAAAAAGGTACTGAAATACTGCTGGCTGAAAATGACGGTTTCAACCAAAACATAGAATTGTTTGTTAAATTTCAGGACAGACCAGAAATATTGATCAATAAAAGAAAAGACCAGATTCATATCATCTGTCGGGAAATATCTCATTATTACCGCGCACTTAATTATGCCATACATCATATGGAAGAGGATGAATTTCAATATCAAGAGCATGTCTGCTTTGAAAGAAACGGTCTTATGCTGGATTGTTCCAGAAATGCTGTATTTACAGTTGAAAAGGTGAAATTCCTGATCAAGACACTGGCAAAACTTGGAATGAATGTACTCATGCTTTATACAGAAGATACCTATGAAGTAGAGGGGCAGCCTTATTTTGGGGCTTATCGCGGAAAATACACCAAGGACGAAATAAAAGAGCTGGATGCTTACGCCTCCATGTTTGGGGTAGAGCTTGTGCCGTGTATTCAGACACTGGCTCATCTGCACAATGTGCTGAAGTGGCCGGGAATGGATAAGATTCGTGATTCTGCGGACATTCTCCAGCCTGAAAAAGAGGAAACTTATCAGTTTATTGAAAAGCTGCTCAGCTCAGTAAAAGAGAATTTTTCTACCAACAGGGTACATCTTGGAATGGATGAGGCTGTCATGCTGGGACTTGGAAATTATCTAAAAGAAAATGGATATAAAAAAGGGTCACTGATAATCAGGGAACATTGTAACAGGGTCGTAGATATTTGCAGAAAATTAGAATTAAAGCCTATGATATGGAGTGACATGTACATTACAGCAAATTCTACAGGCGGATACTATGATCTGCCCGAAAACACGGACTGCTCCAAATGGGAAAAACCGAAAAAAGATCTAGGATTAGTATATTGGGACTATTATCATGCTGATACCAGAACCTATGAAAAAATGCTGGATATCCATGCGCAGCTTTCGGATAACGTTATTTTTGCAGGAGGATCTTGGATTTGGAACGGAATTTCCCCCAATTATTCTAAGACCTATGCGTGTACCAAAGCAGCTCTTTCTACTTGTAAAAAATACAATATAAAAGAGGTGCTCTGTACAGCATGGATGGATAATGGTGCAGAAACCCCGGTGGATGCTTTGCTTCCGGGACTTGTACTTTTTGCACACCTTGATTTTCACAGAGACTATGACGAAACAATCCTTAAGCAGGAGTTCAGGAACTGCACAGGCGGAGAATTTGATGATTTTATGGCACTTGACAATTTTGATTCCTTATTTTTAAATACGAAAGAGAATAAAGAGGCTCAAAATCCTTCAAAATATCTGTTATACCAGGATCCAATGTTAGGCATTTTTGATTATCATGTGAAAGAATCAGGTGTCAATACAAAATCTTACTACCAAAACATACAGAAATGTATGAAGGAATGTGCAAAAAAAACAGGAAAATATCAGCTTTTATTCTCATTTTATGAAAAACTGGCGGCGGTATTAGCTGATAAAGCCGATTTGGGCATGTGTATAAAATCAGCATATGACAGATCGGATAGAGCAGCGTTGAAAAATATCAGTCAGAATGTTATTCCTGGAATCATCTGCAATCTGACAGAGATGAAATCATCAAGAGAAAAAATCTGGATGAACGATGCAAAGCCATTTGGTTATGAGATTCTGGATATAAAAATTGGTGGCGTGATTACAAGACTTAAAAGTACAGGATACCGGATTGACAATTATCTGAATGGAAATGTGCTTCGTCTGGAAGAGCTGGAAGAGGAAAGACTTCCCTATTTTACCAAAGGAATGGACAAGCGGGAGAACTTATGGAATCGCATCATCAGTGGATGTGACTTAAATGACACAATCTGATAAAGGTAAATGAAAGGAATCAGGCTACATATGAAAATTTTAGTGTTCTTAATAATTTTTGTATTTGCATTGTCTCTCTTTCGAATGATTCTGGAATGGAGTAAAAATAATAATAAATGTTCTCACCAGCGTTATAAACGATCAGAAAATAACGATTTATACAGGAAATCAAAACTATTCTCACAGAATGGTTTTGGTTTCCTTTTTTGCTGTTACAAATCAGTTACAACTGCATTATAGAATTTAATGTATAATTAACCTGTGAAAAGATAGTTATAAAAACATGTGAGGTAATAATTATGAAGGCAAGAATTCTTGTGATAGAAGACGAAATGTCAATCAATGACCTGCTATGTATGAATTTGGAGATTGCAGGGTATGAAACAGTGGGATATCTGGATGGAAATGAGGCATATGAAGCAATTATTCAAGATCATGCGTTTCAGTGTGCACTTGTAGATATCATGCTTCCCGGAAGAGACGGATATAGCCTGTTACCGAAACTGAAGCAGTATGAAATCCCCGTAATATTTCTTACCGCAAAGGGAGATATCGCGAGCAAGATAAAGGGATTAAAAGACGGTGCAGAAGATTATATTGTAAAACCATTTGAAATGCTGGAAGTGATGGTCCGTCTTGAAAAAGTACTGGAACGTAATGGCACTGTACAAGAACAGATTCAAATCGGTGATGTCATCATTGATACTGCTAGTCGCACTGTTACAAAAATGGGCATGGAAATCTATTTAAAGCCAATGGAATATAACTGCCTCATGGTGTTCGCCAAAAACCCGAATAAAGCACTGACCAGGAATCAGATCCTGCAGGAACTGTGGAATGAAGAGTTCTGCGGAGAAACAAGAACTGTGGATGCACATGTGGGTCGTATCAGGAAAAAGCTTGGCTGGCAGGATAAGATTAAAACAATTCCCAGAATCGGTTACAGACTTGAGGTGGATTTATGAAACTCTTAATAAAGATCTTTTCTCAGACTACATGTATCATTCTGTTGGTATCGTCAGGAATCTTTCTCTATACCACTTATTGTTGGAAAAATCAGAGTATACAGAATATCAACAGTTATGAAAGCAGTATATTCAGAACAAATATCTTACAGTTTGAAAATAAAACAAGCCTTTCCGACAATCAGAAACAGAATACCGACAATGAAATGCGCCCCCAAATAGTTACTTATGCTTTTCGGCAGGTTTTTCATGACAGCGCGGTTTTATATCTTGATGGAAAAATGACCTATAATGGAACTGTTTATGAATTCGATGTAAAAAAGTTAAGAGAATTATGTGCAAGTAAGGCAAACAGGGTGGATCACGGCAGCAACAGTGACGGTCATGGTCCTATGATCAGTCAGATAAATGGAAGGACACTTTTGTTATTTTACTATGGCAATGTAAATATGGGATATCAGATTGTTACTTATAAAGATATAACAGATGTAATAGAAAAAAGTCATCTGCTGTTTTTTCAGACGGGTGGATTTACTTTATCTTTGATCGTGGTGATGGGAATTATCCTTTATTTGAGCCTTCGAAAAATCACAGCACCGCTTACAAGCCTAAGAGAAGCTACGCTTCTTGTTTCTGAAGGTATTTATGATTTTAAAGTACCGTCAGAGGGAAATACAGAACTTGCGCAGGTAGGTGCAACCTTTAATTTTATGACAGGTAAAATAAAAGAACAAATTGAAAGTCTTTCTAACATAAACCGGACACAAAAACAGCTTATTGGAAGTCTGGCTCATGAGCTGAAGACCCCAATGACTGCAATCATAGGCTATGCAGATACATTGCTTACTGTGCGCCTAACTCCGGAAAGACAGGAGAAGGCTCTGATTTATATTGAAAATGAATGTCGCAGGCTTTCAAGACTTTCTATGAAAATGCTGGAATTAACCGGACTCTACGAAGCTTCGGAAGACTCATTCAATCCAGCTGAAATACAGGTGGATAACTTCCTAAAAGAAGTAAAAGAACTCATTGATTGCAGGCTTCAAGAAAAAAACATCTCTCTTGATGTATTTTGTGAACCAAAAGAATTGGTAAAGAAGTTTGATCAGGACTTAATGATAAGTGTAGTGACAAATCTAATTGATAATGCAGTCAAAGCTTCCAGAAAAGAATCTAAAATTGTGCTTGAGGCAACCCCAGACCATCTGATGGTTCAGGATTTTGGAAAGGGAATACCGAAAGAGGATCTGGAAATGGTGACGGAACCATTTTATATGGTAGACAAATCTCGTTCCAGGGCAAAAGGAAGTGTAGGGCTCGGTCTTTCTTTATGTCAGAAAATTATAGAACTGCACGATTTCCAACTGAAGATTGAAAGCAATCCGGGAAAAGGAACTACCGTCTCTGTTTTCTGGTAATCACACTAACGTTTACATATCAGTTACAAATCGCGAAAGATTTGGTGTAATGCTCGATGATATACTTATAACAACCTTAGAAAGGAGATTTTACCAGAAATGAGAAAAAACATAAAAAAGTTTGCAGGAATAGTGCTTTGTATTGGAATGTTTACAGGATGCGCACAGACCCCGGATTCTTCTTTGGTAAAGCCGAAGGGGAGCAAGGCTGTAGATGCTTATACGGAAGCGGATGATGTTAGCGGTTCTAAAGGAGAAGCATCTGAAAGCAAGAACGATGACGGTTCAGAGTCAAAGATAACCATCAGGAATCTCATCGATGCTCCTCAAAATTATAAAAGCCATGTGGAAGATGACAGTGCCAAGCTCGTGGTAAATACAGATGCAAGCGTAGAAATTCCGGAAGTGGAAAAGATATCTGCTATTTCTGTCACCGCGGCAGAAGTTACCCAGGAACTTCTCGACCGTATTACAAACGCATTCTTCTCAGAGGCAAAACTTTATACCATGGATAGTTATTATGTGAAGACAAAGGATGAAATTAAAAAAACTCTGGATGAACTAAAAGAAGACGTTGCAAACGGAAACCTGGATCCGTATAACTATGGAACAGACGATGATGGGAATTATGTCTATGATATCTATGAAGATATTGAGACATGGGAACAGGAATACGAAACTGCTCCGGAAAAGAAAACCCTGACAGAGGCAAAACCTGTTGCCGGAAATTATTTCAGTTGTATTGCACAAATGCCAGACGATTCACAATACTACTATATGATATCTTCCGATGGCTCCGATACCTTGTCAGTCAAGATCAAGAAAGCAGCAAACAAGGGCGGGGAAAAAATACCGGAGGATGCAATGTGGTGTGATTACGGATATTCTGAAGAGGAAGAAAAACCCACAGAAGAATCTATCGGGCTGTCCCTGGATGAAGCCAAAAAACTTGTAAAGGAAAAAGTTGAAAAAATGGGCATCACAGATTTACAGTTTTCTAACTGGAATTACGCGGTGTGCAAAAGTTTTGAAGGCGATAATAGTTCAGGTAATTTTGGAAATGGATATAGAATTGATTATGCACGTACCATAAATGGTGTGCCGGTCACTCAGACAATTGCAGACGGTGGGGCATTGGAAGATATGGACAGCACAATGGAAACATGGTCTTATGAAAGTCTCTGTTTCTATGTCGATAAAGATGGCATAGAAAGCATGACTTATTCAAATCCCTACACAATTGGTAAAATAAAGACAGAGAATTTAAATCTTCTTTCGTTCAGCGAGGTTATGAAAATTTATGAAAAAATGATGGTGGTAACAAACGCTGATAATATGCAATATGAAAATTCCAGGGTCTATAATATTGATCGGATCGTTCTTGGCTATGCCAGAATATATGAGCCGTCTACTGACGCACACGCAGGTATTATGATCCCTGTCTGGGATTTTTTCGGCAGCATGACTTCAGAAAGTGAATATAACGGAGAAACAGAATCAAATACCATAAAAACTCCGAATGAAAGTTTCCTTACCATTAATGCTGTGGATGGCAGTATTATAGACCGAAATTTGGGTTACTGACATGAGGCAGGTATTTGGAATTGTACGGTACAATTTCTTCGGATTTTTACGCAATCCCAAAGTTATTTTTATATTTCTGTTAGAATTTGTACTTAGTTTTCTACTTACAGGCAGAATCATGGTTGTAATGGAGACCTACGATACACCGGTACAGGCCATTGAGCCATTTATCTGGACATTTGGGGATGGGATAGCAGTACTGTCCAGTTCGCTGCTCTTGCTTCTTATGTTTTCTGACCTGCCGAAGATGACACCTATTACTCCATACCAGCTGACCCGGACAACCAAGAGGAAATGGCTTTTAGGTCAATTCATTTATGTTATTCTTGTAACTGTTTTATATACGGTTTTGATGCTGTTATTTACGGCCGTGCTGTGTATGAAAAAGAGTTATCCAGGTAACCTGTGGAGCGAAACTGCGGCCATGCTTGGTTATTCAGAGTTAGGAAAAAACCTGCAGGTCCCTTCTACAGTAAGGGTCATGGAAAGTATCTCACCCTATGGCTGTATGCTGCAGGTTTTCTTCCTTCTGTTTTGTTATTCGCTGACCTTAAGCTTTGTAATCCTTGTAGGAAATCTCTATAAAGGGAAGACTAAGGGGATGATTTTTGGCCTTCTTTACAGTGTTTTTGGTTTTTTATTGGACCCGAAAGTACTGGCTGCAATTTTACATAAAGAAAAATACGAAATGTATCAGGTAAATGTATTAATCTGCTGGATCAGTCCTCTGAACCAGGCAGTATACGGAAAACATAACTTAGGTTATGACCCATTGCTTCCGAAAATCACGCATTCCTACATGTTTTTTCTGGGTATTTTAGTTCTTCTTGCAGTTTTTGCAATTAACCGGATGAAAAAATATACCTTTGAATTTCTTGGAGAAAAGACATGATCGGGAGGGGGAATACCTGTGTGGGGTGAAACAAAACGTATGTTATTTAATAAGAATTTTCTGGCAGCATGGCTGATAGCCTGCATCTCCATCGCCATTGGCCAGACTTATCCCAGCTTAAAAAAAGCACTGGCATGTGGTACTTTTATCAGTATACTGGAAGGTTCCTTAAAAAGTCAGGCAGTATCTTTTGCCATTCCGGTAGCGGCCGTATTGCCATGGAGTGATTCCATTCTGCAAGAATATAAAAGTGGATTTTTAAAGACCAGCTAGTTATAGTCAATACCTAAAAGACAAAAAATAGATATTTTTCTT
>NZ_JANFYP010000035.1:0-26028 GCF_024460535.1 Blautia sp. MSK.18.38
AAGATCCTTAGTCTTGCTCGTCTGCCAGTTCCGACACTTCCGCATATCGCATTTCTTCGGGATTCTTTATCTTCTCCCTCGCGACAAGTGATAGTATAGCAAAGTGCTTTTTGTATGTCAACAGTTTTTTTCTAAAAAAATCCAAAAATATTTTTTGTTTATACAATTAATACATTTCGTTTAATAACAATCTGAGACAGAGAATCTTTCATCCCAGAATTTATACTCCGACACAGGTTACGCCTCAGTCGTAAAAAGAGCAGCCTCTTCAAAAAGGCTGCCCTTCTGTCTCACTTCTGTTTTCTTCTATATGGATCAGTCAAAAATGATCAGTGCCATGAACACAAGATCTGTGTCGCCTGTATTGGTAAGACCGTGTCCTTTTCCATCTGGTGTGATGGTGATGTCGCCGGCCTTTACCGGGCGTTTCACGCCGTTATCGTCGTACTCGCCTTCACCGCTTAAGATATAGTAGGTTTCTGTCTCGCCATGATGCTCATGGTATCCCAGAGAACATCCTTTTTCGATGGTAACCTGTGCGTAAAGTCCGCATTTTCCCTTCAGCTCGTCTCCCTCAAGAATGTCTTTGATGATCACATGGCCTTTACCGCCGCACATATTTTCTACTCTTCTGATACCCATGATAAAATCCCCTTTCGTGATTGCGTAAATTTGTGAAATTTTATGAACACAGGCTTTCTGCGGCCTGTGCCTTACTTCCTGTACAATTATAAATGATATGATAAATTTTCGCAATCCTTATTGTTATTTTCGCAAATTAACTTACAGGCAAATTTTCCCCACTGTTTATTGCTTTTCGCAACCCTGTCTGGAGCTTCTATTCGCAATTGAAGCAGGATACTTCTTTGATCCGGTTAAAAACGAATCAGCTCTTTTCCAAAGACCTGCTCCGCAATTTATACTCATATTACAGATTTTTAATTCTCTCAATTGCCTCAAGAGTATTCTCATAGCTTCCGAATGCTGTCAGACGGAAATATCCCTCACCATGTGCACCAAAGCCTGAACCTGGTGTTCCTACGATGTGTGCTTTCTCAAGGAGATAATCAAAGAACTCCCAGGAGGTCATCTGATCCGGTGTTTTCAGCCAGATGTATGGAGCATTTTTTCCACCGGACACGGAAAATCCTGCTGCGGAAAGTCCCTCCAGGATCGTCTTTGCATTACGCATGTAATAAGCGATCTGCTCCTTCAGCTGTGCTTTTCCCTCCGGAGAGTAAACAGCCTCGCCTGCTCTCTGTACAATGTACGGAGCACCGTTAAACTTGGTTCCGTGGCGTCTTGCCCAGAGACTGTGAAGCTCTACGCCATCACGCACCAGTTCCTTCGGAACAACGGTAAATCCAAGACGAACGCCTGTAAAGCCAGCATTTTTGGAAAAGCTTCGAAGCTCGATGGCACAGGTTCTCGCACCCTCGCACTCATAAATGCTGTGCGGGACATCCTCCTCGGAAATATATGCCTCATATGCTGCATCATAGATGATCACGCAGCCGTTTTTGTTGGCGTAGTCGACCCACTCCTGAAGAGCTGCCTTTGTGATAGCACCGCCGGTAGGATTGTTCGGGAAGCAGAGATAGATCAGATCCGGTACTTCATCTGCCGGTATCTCCGGAAGGAAACCATTCTCCTCTTTGCAGGGCATGTAGATCACACCGTCAAAGTTCTCACGCTCTTTGTTATAAAGACCAGTACGTCCGGCCATAACGTTGGTATCTACATATACAGGATAAACTGGGTCGCAAACTGCAACCTTGTTATCCAGTCCGAAGATCTCCTGGATGTTTCCGGAATCACTTTTTGCTCCATCGGAAACAAAGATCTCGTCTGCGCTGATGTCGCAGCCTCTGGACTGATAATCATTTTTTGCAATGGCACTTCTTAAGAATTCATATCCGAGATCCGGAGCATATCCGTGGAAGGTTTCTGCGTGTGCCATCTCGTCTACGGATTTATGAAGGGCATCGATGATCGCCGGTGCAAGCGGCTGTGTCACATCACCGATTCCAAGACTGATCACAGAATCCTTAAATTCCGGATTGGCCTCCTTATATGCGCTTACCTTCTTTGCGATATTGGAAAACAGATAGCTTCCCGGAAGTTTTAAATAATTCTGATTTACTGTAACCATAGTATTTTATCTCCTTCTCTCAATTTCCTCTGCCAGTGCTTTTCTGACGCTGTCAGGATTTGCCTTGCCTTTCAGTTCTCTCATCAGCTGTCCTACAAAAAATCCCATAACCTTATCCTTGCCGCCCAGAAGCTCTGCCAGCGGTCCAGGGTTTGCATCTACGATCTTTTTCACAGTTTCGGTGAGAAGTCCTGTATCTTCTACGATCTTAAGACCATTCTCTTCTATATATACAACCGGATCAATATCCTCGTCAAACACTTTTTCAAATACTTTCTTGGCATTCTGTGCGCTGACCTCTTTTTTCTCCACCATGGAAAGAAGGTCTGCCAGATGCTTCGGGGTAAAGCTTACCCTTTCCGGATCAAGGCCCTTGTCCTTTGTCAGGCGGAGAACCTCCACCATAAACCAGTTTGCCACCTTTTTCGGGTTTCCGAGAAGAACTGCTGTCTCCTCAAAAAGTCCTGCCAGATGTCTGGATTCGGTCAGGATCCCTGCATCATAAGCCGGAAGCTCATACTCCTTCTGATAACGCTCCATCTTGGCTTCACGAAGCTCCGGAATGGAAGTACGCAGCTCTTCGATCCATGCATCGGAAATGTGGATCGGCGGAAGATCCGGGTCCGGGAAGTAACGGTAATCCTTTGCATCCTCCTTGGAACGCATAGCATGGGAAGACTCTTTGTTATCGTCCCATCTTCTTGTCTCCTGTACAACGGCTCTTCCTTCTTCCAGAAGCTCGATCTGACGTTCTCTCTCTCCTTCGATTGCTCTCGCAATGGCCTTAAAGGAGTTCAGGTTCTTCATCTCTGTTCTTGTTCCGAAGGTCTCACTTCCCACCTCACGGACGGAAAGGTTGACATCGGCACGCATGGAGCCCTCCTGGAGCTTACAGTCAGAAACTCCAAGATACTGCATGGTGCAGCGGAGCTTTTCCAGATATGCGATAACCTCCTCGGAGCTTCTCATATCCGGCTCGGATACGATCTCGATCAGCGGTACCCCACTTCGGTTGTAGTCAACCAGGGAGCAGTCTTCCCACTCATCATGGATCAGCTTACCGGCATCCTCCTCCATATGCATCTCATGGATACGTACAGTCTTTTTGCCTGCGGAAGTCTCGATCTCAACAGCTCCGTCATAGCAGATTGGCAGATACAGCTGAGAGATCTGATAGTTCTGGGGGTTATCCGGGTAAAAATAGTTCTTACGGTCAAACTTACAGTACTGATGGATATGACAGTTTGCCGCAAGACCTGCCTTGATGGCAAACTCTACCACTTTTTTGTTGAGGACCGGAAGAGAGCCCGGCATACCGGTGCAGACCGGGCAGGTATGTGTATTTGGTGCGCCTCCGAATTCTGTGGAGCATCCGCAGAAGATCTTTGTTTTTGTGGCAAGCTCCACATGCACCTCAAGTCCTATGACTGTCTCATACTGTTTCATGCCTTTTCTCCTCCTTCCATTGCTGTTCCGAAATCACCGCGTTTTTTCTCATAGGCGTGTGCTGCGCGGAACAGGTTGTTTTCTTTGAAGCAGTCACCGATCATCTGGATCCCGATTGGAAGTCCTGCTGCGTCTTTTCCGCATGGAACTGTGATTCCGGGAAGTCCGCACAGATTTACTGCTACCGTATAAATATCGCCAAGATACATGGCAAGCGGGTCTTTCAGGCTCTCTCCCAGCTTCGGCGCCGTAAAGGGTGATGCCGGGGCAAGAAGAACGTCATATTTGGAAAAGGCCTGATCAAATTCCTTTTTGATAAGGGCTTTTGTGCGAAGTGCTTTCAGATAGTAAGCATCGTAGTAACCGGAGCTTAACACAAAGGAGCCAAGCATGATACGGCGCTTTACTTCCTCGCCGAAACCTTCAGTCCTTGTCTTTTTGTACATGTCATGAAGTCCCTCGTACTCTTTTGCACGGAAACCGTACTTCACGCCGTCAAAACGCTCCAGGTTGGAGCTGGCCTCTGCGCTGGCAATGATGTAGTAAGCAGGGATCATATATTCTGTTGTCTTCATGGAGAAAAATTCTACCACTGCGCCCATCTCGGTAAGGCTCTTCAGCGTATTCATAAAGGCCTCTTTTACCTCCGGGTTCAGTCCCTCTGAGAGATATTCCTTCGGCACGCCGAATTTCATTCCCACAATCTTATCCGTCATAGAAGCGGAGAAATCAAGATCCTCTCTCTTCATGGAGGTGCTGTCCTTGGCATCGTGTCCGGCAATGATCTCAAGAAGTGCCGCACAGTCTGCAACATCTTTTCCAACCGGTCCGATCTGGTCCAGAGAGGATGCGTAGGCAACCAGTCCGTAACGGGATACTGTACCATAGGTCGGTTTGATTCCGGTAACACCGCAGTAGGAACTTGGCTGACGGATGGAACCGCCAGTATCGGAGCCAAGTGCCAGGTAAGTTTCCCCTGCTGCCACTGCCGCACAGGAACCGCCAGAGGAGCCGCCCGGAACATGCTCCAGATCCCACGGGTTTCTGGTGACGCCGTAAGCGGATGTCTCTGTGGTACTTCCCATGGCGAACTCATCCATGTTTGTCTTTCCGATGATCACAAGACCTGCCTGTTCCAGACGGTCAATAACCTCGGCATTGTACTGCGGCACAAAATTCTCAAGGATCTTCGATGCACAGGTAGTTGTTTTTCCCTTAATGCAGATATTATCCTTAATTGCAATAGGTACACCGGCAAGAGGTCCTGTATAGGTTCCATCCTCAATGCCCTTCTGTACCTCTTTTGCTCTTGCATAGGCTTCTTTTTTGTAAGTATCAAGATAAGCGTGGACCTTGTCCTCTTTTGCTTCGATCTGATCAAATACGTATTTCACACCGTCCAGGACGCTTATCTGATGCTGCTTGATCTTTTCCGCAAGCTGTAATGCGGTTAATTTTCCCAAATCCATGTCCTGTCTCCTGTCTTATCCAATTGTTTTCGGAACCTGATACTGGTTTTCTTTCTGTTTCGGTGCATTGGCAAGCATCGCCTCATGATTGTCTCCGTTTGTCACAATATCTTCACGAAATACATTTTCGTCCTCAAAAATATGGGACATGGGCTCTACGGAAGAGGTGTCAAGCTCATCCAGCTTGTCTACATAGTCCAGCATCTTCTGCATGTCCTCTTTTGCTTTTTCCTTTTCATCCTCTGTCAGAGAAAGCTTTGCAAGGATGCAGACATTTTCCATTGTTTCATCATCGATTATCTTTGCCATCTTTTTTCTCCTTATTACGGCTCAAGTCTGTTCATATCACGTGGGAACAGACAGGTCTCACGAACGTTTTCTTCTCCGAGGATCTGCATGGTAAGACGTTCCAGTCCGATTCCAAGTCCTCCATGAGGCGGCATTCCATGCTTGAAGGTATCCAGATACTGCTCCATACCCTCTTCATCCATACCACGGGCTGCGATCTTATCCTTCAGCATCTGATAATCATGGATACGCTGTCCGCCTGTTGTCACCTCAAGTCCTTTGAACAGAAGGTCAAAGCTTAATGTAAATTTCTCATCTGACGGATCATCCATTGCGTAGAACGGACGCTTCTTAGACGGATAATGTGTGACAAAAACAAAATCAGCATCATATTCTTCTTTGAAATATCTTCCGATCAGCGCTTCTTCCTCCGGCTCCAGATCATATGGGTTGCGGATCTTACGTTTATATTTTTCAGCTACCAGCTCTTTGGCCTTGTCAAAACGTACTGCCGGGATCTTGTCCACCTTCGGAAGCTCCACTTTCAGAATGGAAAGCTCATGAGCGTAGTCTTTCTTAAGAAGTTCTACCGCATACTGGAGAAATCCGGTTTCCATCTCCATGATATCCTCAAATCCGTTGATATAGCCCATCTCAAAATCAAGGCTTGTATATTCATTCAGATGACGTTTTGTGTTATGCTTCTCTGCACGGAATACAGGGCCGGTCTCAAATACACGGTCAAAAACACCCACCATCATCTGTTTATAAAACTGCGGGCTCTGTGCCAGAACTGCCGGTTTATGGAAATAACTCAGCTTGAACAGGTTTGCACCACCCTCTGCACCTCTGGCTCCGATCTTCGGTGTGTGGATCTCGGTGAACCCCTTCTCATAGAGGTAATCACGAAATGCTCGCACCAGAGCCTCCTGGATCTTGAATTTTGCACGCTCCTGCACATTACGCAGGGCGATAGGACGATAATTCAGCTTTGCCTCCAGGGAAGTGTTCAGCTTCCATTTGTCGATGGCCAGCGGAAGAGGCTCTGCAGGTGAGGAAAGGATCTCCACATGGCTGATGCGGAGTTCTCTTCCGTGAGGCGCTCTTTCTTCCTCATGAAGAGTTCCTGTGAGGCGCACACACATTGCCTCCTTCAGATCATGAATGGAAACATTTGTCTTGTCGTTTTCATATACGGTCTGAAAAAGCCCTTCTTTTTTTCGAAGTATCACAAATGCCACGTCACCCATATTACGGATGCTGTGTATTGCACCTTCCACTGTTGTTTCCTGGTCTTTCATGCTCTCGGAAAGAAGCACATCCCAGGCACATTCTCTAGTCTTACAGATTCCATCCATAAATTCCATTCCCTCATCCTCCAATTCAAAGTAGTTTCACCGAATCAGGAAATCCCCTGCGGAATTTTTCCCGATCCGGTGTGATATCAGTCATTCAGAACAGATCATTCCTGTCCGCTCTGCTGTTTTTTGTTGTTTTTTACACAGAATCATATAAAAGCATCAGAACCATCTGGGCCGTCTCAACCATATTGGTTCCGGAATCCATACTGCATTTCTGGATATAGCGGTATGCGTCATCCTCGCTCAGGTGATTTCTTTCCATTAGAAGCATCTTTGCATTTGAAATATAATTCTGTTCTTTCCATGAACGCTGCTTCGGCTTTTTCTTATCTTTTTTCCAACGCCTTTCGATCTGGGAAAGCATCATGCTTACCGTATTTACCAGATCTCCGACTTTCAGAGGCATTCCCACGCATAAAATGGATGTTGGCGCCTCACTGATCACTCCCCGGGAGGCCATAAGCAGCATTTCAAAATAATCCGGCATATAGTCCAGAAGATCACGGTAGTACATATCCTGAAGATGATAACCGCAAAGCAGAACGCCGCCATCAAGCTCCGAGATACTGGCAAGGGCATTGGCACCTGAATTGCATACTGCCGCCACCGTGAATCCATATCGGTTAAGGACTGTGCGGATCTTTTTTGCATCTTCTATTTTCGGTAATGCAATCACGATACTCGTGTTCATAAGCCGCCACTCTCTTTCGTCCCATTATGCCTCGTTCATCAGATCCGATACAGATACTCCTCGATCTCCCAGTCGGAAATCTCCTGGGAATAACGCAGCCACTCTTTTCTCTTTGCCTGCGCATACTGTTTGCAGAAAGCTTCTCCAAGGATTTCCTTCATCCAGCTGCTGTCCTCAAACAGTGTGATCGCTTCCCGCAGGTTCTCCGGTAAATTCTCGATACCCTGTTCCTTCTGATCCGACTCGGAAAGAGAACGGTTAGAAGCTTTTGTAGGATAGATCTTCTTCTGGATTCCATCCAGGCCCGCTGCCAGGCATACCGCAAAAACAAGGTATGGGTTGGATGCAGCATCCGGGCTTCGAAGCTCGATCCTGGTATCAGCACCATTGACTCTCGAAATCCTTACCAGTGAATTCTGGTTATTTCTCGTCCAGGTCAGCTCTGTAGGCGCATCAAATCCAGGTACAAGACGCTTATAAGAATTTACAAGCGGATTGGTGATCAGAGTCATCTCACGGCTGTGAGCCAGAAGACCTCCGATAAAATAGTATGCCTCTTCACTTAATCTGGACGGATCCTCCGGATCCACGAAAATATTTTTTCCATTTTTAAACAGTGAAAAATGGATATGCATGGCTGAACCGTTTACTTCCCGTCTTGGCTTCGGCATAAATGTCGCATGAAGTCCATGACGTTTGGCTACAGTTCTTACTGCCATCTTAAAGGTTATAACTTCGTCTGCCATCTCACGTGCTTCCCCGTAATGAAGGGCGATCTCATGCTGTGCAGGTGCTGTCTCATGATGAGAGGATTCCACCTCAAATCCCATATCCTCAAGAGTCAGTACCATGTCACGTCTTGCATTTTCGCCTAAGTCCACCGGACTTACATCCAGATATCCGGCCTTTTCGTGAGAAACCGTTGTAGGCATTCCGTTATCATCAATATGAAACAGGAAAAACTCGCATTCCGGGTCAACATAACAGGTATACCCTGCCTTCTCTGCTGCCTGCGCTGTTTTTTTCAGAATATATCTGGAGCTCATCTCATGCTCTGATCCGTCTGCACGGCGCATATCACAGATCAGTCTTGCAACCTTTCCCTGCTGAGGACGCCATGGAAGAATTGAAAAAGTATTATAATCCGGATACAAGATCAGATCCGGCTCCTTTTCTCCCACAATGCCCGCAATATGAGAGCCATATACAACGCACTGGTTATCCAAGGCTCTTGGAAGCTCTCTTGCTGTGATCGCAATATTTTTCAGAGTTCCAAACATATCTGTAAACTGGAGGCGGATGAACTCTACGTCTTCCTCCTCTGCCATTGCAAGAATCTCTTCTCTGGTATAATTCCCCATAGTATTCTCTCCTTTATTTCCTCATCACACAAAATAATTACCCTCAAAATCAGAAAAAGGGTGCACTTCAGAGAGCTTCCGCTCCTGAAGAACACCCTTGTTCATGGACGTAATTATAGCAATCGGTCAATTCTTTGTCAACCATTTTTTAAAAGGGGCAAAAGTTCAAAAGCTTTATCGCGGAAACACGAACAGTTTTTTTGACCTTTTGCCCCTGGTATCTGTTATTTTACTGTAAATATGAATAGCTCATCAGTGATTCATCCACTGCTTTCGCAGCCTCACGTCCCTCATGGATCGCCCATACGACAAGGGACTGTCCACGATGCATATCACCTGCTGTGAACACACGATCTACGCTTGTTGCATACTGCTCCGGTTTTGTTTCCACATTGGTTCTTGGTGTAAGCGCTACACGGAAAGCATCTGTCACATATTTCTCGCTGCCAAGGAAGCCGGCCGCAATAAGGACCACATCTGCAGGGATCACTTCCTCACTGCCCTCAACCGGTACCATATTGAATCTTCCGGTCTTTTCATCCTTTACGCCTTTCAGTTTTACAATCTTGGCCTTGCAGACATTTCCTTTTTTGTCCTTGATAAACTCGGTAACGGTTGTCTGATAGATCCGAGGATCATGGCCGAATACTGCAATAGCCTCTTCCTGGCCGTAATCGGTTTTCAGGACCTTCGGCCACTCCGGCCATGGATTGGAAGGAGTTCTTGCTGCAGGAGGCTGCGGCATCATCTCAAGCTGTGTTACAGATTTCGCCCCCAGACGGATGGATGTTCCCACACAGTCATTACCGGTATCACCACCGCCGATGACCAGAACATTTTTGCCCTTTGCAAGCTCATATGGGAATTTTGCAAAATCTGTATCCAGAAGACTTTTTGTTACCTGCTTCAGGAAATCCACTGCAAAGTAAATTCCCTTGGCATCTCTTCCCGGAACCTTGATATCTCTCGGATGAGAAGCTCCACAGCAGAGAATGACACGGTCATAATCCTTCAGAAGCTGTTCTGCAGTGATGTCAACACCAACATTGATATTGGTAACAAATTTCACGCCTTCCTCTTCCATCAGCTTTAGTCTGCGGTCAATGATCTTTTTCTCCAGCTTCATGTTCGGAATGCCGTAGCGGAGAAGTCCTCCGATACGGTCGTTTCTCTCAAATACGGTTACGCTGTGGCCACGGCGGTTCAGCTGCTGTGCTGCTGCCAGTCCGGAAGGGCCACTTCCGATGACTGCGATCGTCTTTCCTGTGCGGACAGGCGGGATCTGCGGTTTTACCCATCCTTCTGCATAGGCTGTCTCAATGATCGCTTTCTCATTCTCTTTTGTGCTGACCGGATCTCCGTTCAGGTTACAGGTACATGCAGCTTCGCAAAGTGCTGGACACACTCTGGATGTAAACTCCGGAAAGCTGTGTGTCTTGTTTAAACGAAGGAATGCCTGCTTCCAGTTTCCTGTGTACACAAGATCATTTGTCTCAGGAACCAGGTTGTGCAGCGGGCAGCCGGAAGCCATTCCGCCGATCATCATACCTGACTGGCAGAAGGGGACGCCGCAGGCCATGCAGCGTGCTCCCTGAAGTTTCTGTTTTTCTTTATTTAATGGAATACGAAATTCGTTGAAATTCTGAATACGTTCCTTTGGCGGCAGAACCTTTGCCGTTTCTCTTTCATAATCTAAAAATCCAGTTGGCTTTCCCATTTCCTCATCCTCCTTAATGTTTCACGCCGATGCTCTCATAGAATGCTTCCATCTGTGCCTGCTGGCTGGTCAGACCTTTTTCTTCCAGCTTTGCACTTAATGTGATCATTCTCTTGTACTCATCCGGAATGAGTTTTTTGAAGTGAGGCAGATAGGAATCAAAATCAGCCAGCACCTTCTTACCGATCTCGGAGCCTGTTGCTTCTACATGAGCCTCGATGAGATCACGAAGCTCTTTTTTATCATATTTATTATCCACTTTTTCAATGGAGATCATTGCTTTGTTAAGGTTCTTGTAAAGAACGTTGTCCACATCAAGAACATAAGCGATACCGCCACTCATACCTGCCGCGAAGTTCTTTCCGGTTTTTCCGAGAACTACCACACGGCCACCGGTCATGTACTCGCATCCATGCTCACCAACACCCTCAACTACTGCCACTGCACCGGAGTTACGGACTGCAAAACGTTCACCTGCAACACCGTTGATAAATGCAGTTCCGCTGGTCGCACCATAGAGTGCCACGTTTCCGACGATGATGTTCTCTTCAGCCTTGTATCCGGCCTTCTCTGGAACCTTAACGATCAGCTTTCCACCGGAAAGGCCTTTTCCGAAGTAGTCGTTGCTGTCACCGGTCAGTTTCAATGTCAGTCCTTTCGGAATAAAGGCACCGAAGCTCTGTCCGCCTGCACCTGTACAGTTTACAGTTACCGTATCCTCCGGAAGTCCATCCTTATGATTTCTTGTGATCTCAGATCCGAGGATGGTACCAAATGCACGGTCTGTATTGGTAACATTTACATCAACAGAAACTTTCTCACCCTTCTGGATCGCCGGTGCACATTTCTTGACCAGAACTTTTTCATCCAGAGTTTTCTCAAGATTGAAATTGTATACAGCCTTCGGATCAAAGGTTACTTTGCCCTTTCCTGCATATGGGTTATTCAGGATGGCACTTAAGTCAACCTTACCCTTATGCGGCTCCTGCACACTGTCAGAAACTGTAAGAAGGTCTGTACGACCTACCATCTCATCGATGGTGGCAACACCAAGGCGTGCCATGTACTCTCTCAGCTCCTGTGCAATAAAGCGCATGAAGTTCTCCACATACTCCGGTTTTCCGCGGAATCTCTTACGCAGCTCCGGGTTCTGTGTAGCCACACCTACCGGGCAGGTATCCAGATTGCAGACTCTCATCATCACGCAGCCCATCGTTACAAGTGGCGCTGTTGCAAAACCGAATTCCTCTGCACCGAGAAGTGCTGCAATGGCAACGTCACGGCCGCTCATCAGCTTACCGTCTGTCTCGATACGTACACGGTTACGAAGTCCGTTCATGATCAGCGTCTGGTGTGTTTCTGCAAGTCCAAGCTCCCATGGAAGTCCTGCATTATGGATAGAGCTTCTTGGCGCTGCTCCTGTACCTCCGTCATATCCGGAGATCAGAACAGTCTGTGCACCGGCCTTTGCTACACCGGCTGCAACCGTACCAACACCCGCCTCAGAAACCAGCTTTACGGAAATATCCGCATATTTATTGGCGTTTTTCAGGTCATAGATCAATTCTGCCAGATCCTCGATAGAATAGATATCATGATGTGGCGGCGGAGAGATCAGGCTGACTCCCGGTGTGGAATGACGGGTTTTTGCGATCCACGGATATACCTTCTTTGCAGGAAGATGTCCGCCCTCACCCGGCTTTGCCCCCTGTGCCATCTTGATCTGGATTTCTCTTGCGGAAACCAGATAACGGCTGGTAACGCCGAAACGTCCGCTGGCTACCTGTTTGATCGCAGAGCAGCGGTCATTGTCTGTTCCTGCAGAATCCAGACGCTCATCACTTTCACCACCCTCACCGGTATTGGATTTTCCATGGAGATGGTTCATGGCAATAGCCAGTGTCTCATGTGCTTCCTGTGAAATAGAACCGTAGGACATGGCACCTGTCTTAAATCGTTTTACAATATCCTCAACACTCTCAACCTGGTCGATCGGAATAGGCTCCTTGGCAAACTTAAAGTCCAGAAGACCTCTTAAGTTTCCATGACCCTCGTCATCCACCAGCTTTGTATATTCCTTGAACATCTCATAGCTGCCCTGTTTTGTGGACTGCTGGAGAAGATGAATGGTACGCGGGTTATATTTGTGCTCCTCACCCTGGCTTCTCATCTTATGGGCACCTACGCTGTCCAGAGTAAGATCTGTGGCAAGTCCAAGGGGATCAAATGCCTCAGAATGAAGTTTTTCTACATTATCCTCGATATCTTCCAATGTGATTCCGCCTACACGACTTACGGTTCCTGTAAAGTAACGATCGATCACATCCTGGGAAATTCCGATTGCCTCAAAGATCTGAGATCCCTGATAGGACTGGATAGTGGAAATACCCATCTTGGAAGCGATCTTTACGATACCGCTGATCACTGCATGATTGTAATCATCAACGGCTGCGTAATAGTCCTTATCCAGCATATGTGTATCGATCAGCTCATGGATCGTATCCAATGCCAGATACGGATTGACTGCACTTGCACCATATCCGAGGAGTGTTGCGAAATGATGTACCTCTCTCGGCTCACCTGACTCCAGGATCAGGGCAAGGGAAGTGCTCTTCTTTGTTTTTACAAGATGCTGATGTACTGCGGAAACCGCCAGCAGGGACGGGATCGGCATATGGTTCTCATCCACACCGCGGTCAGAAAGGACCAGGATGTTTGCTCCCTCACGGAAGGCTTTGTCTACCTCTACGAACAGACGGTCAATGGCACGTTCAAGCTTTGTGCTCTTATAATATAATGTAGAAAGTGTTACAACCTTGAAGCCGTCCTTTTTCATATTCTTGATCTTCAGCATATCGGTGTTGGTCAGGATCGGATTGTTGATCTTCAGCACCTGGCAGTTCTCCGGCTTCTGGATCAGAAGGTTTCCGTCTTTACCTACATATACACTTGTAGAAGTAACGATCTCCTCACGGATCGCATCGATCGGCGGGTTTGTTACCTGTGCAAAAAGCTGCTTGAAATAATCGAACAACGGATAATGTTCCTTGGAAAATACTGCAAGGGGAGTATCATGTCCCATGGCTCCGATGCTTTCTGCGCCGTTTAATGCCATGTTTCGGATCGAAGTACGGTACTGCTCATAAGTATATCCGAAGGCTTTCTGAAGGCGTGCTCTCTCCTCCGGAGTGTATTCGACAACTCTCTGATTCGGGATCTTGATATCACGAAGCTGTACCAGATTGCTGTCCAGCCACTCACCATAAGGCTGTTTTTTCGCATATTTTTCTTTGAGCTCATTATCATCAATGACACGACCCTGAACGGTATCAACCAGAAGCATTTTTCCCGGATGAAGACGTTCTTTTAATACGATCTTCTCCTCATCCACAGGAAGAACACCAACCTCGGAGGAAAGGATCATATAGCCATCAGATGTGATATAGTATCTGGATGGACGAAGACCGTTTCTGTCAAGAACTGCTCCCATTACATCGCCATCTGAGAACAGAATGGACGCAGGACCGTCCCATGGCTCCATCATAGTCGCATAGTACTGATAAAAATCTCTCTTCTCCTGAGAAATCGTATCGTTGTTTGCCCATGGCTCCGGAATCGTGATCATCACTGCAAGTGGAAGATCCATTCCACTCATAACCAGGAATTCCAGGGTATTGTCAAGCATTGCAGAGTCAGAACCATTGCGGTTAACTACAGGAAGGACCTTGTGAAGCTCATCCTTCAGATACGGAGACTCCATGTTTTCCTCACGTGCAAGCATCTTATCGGCGTTTCCGCGGATCGTGTTGATCTCACCGTTATGTACGATGAAACGGTTCGGATGTGCTCTCTCCCAGCTTGGATTCGTGTTGGTACTGAAACGGGAATGTACCACTGCAATGGCAGACTCGTAATCCTGGCTCTGAAGATCGCCAAAGAAGGTACGGAGCTGTCCTACCAGGAACATACCTTTGTATACGATGGTACGGCTGTTCATGGAAACTACGTAAGTATTATCATTACTCTGTTCAAATTCACGACGTGCGATGTAAAGCATACGGTCAAAGGCAAGACCTTTTTCCACATCCTCCGGCTTTTTAACAAATGCCTGCATAATGCACGGCATGCACTCTTTTGCTTTATGACCAAGAACCTCCGGGAAGACCGGTACTGTACGCCATCCAAGAAGCTCCAGACCCTCTTTTTCCACGATGATCTCGAACATCTTCTTTGCCTGGGCACGTTTGATCTCCTGCTGTGGAAAAAAGAGCTGGGCTACACCGTATTCTCTCTCTCCGCCGATATCAAAGCCTTCTTTTTTACAGACCTTCTTAAAAAATTTGTGGGAGATCTGAAGAAGGATACCGACACCATCACCGGTTTTTCCTTCTGCATCCTTACCAGCACGATGCTCAAGATTCTCTACGATCTTAAGAGCATTGGCAACTGTATCATGTGTTTTCTTTCCTTTTATATTAACAACGGCTCCGATACCGCAGTTATCATGTTCAAATTCAGGGCGGTAGAGGCCCTGCTGCTGATTTGCTACTTCTCTCATTTTTCTCATCCTTTCATTGCAGCTTCTTCTGCCGTCTTTTTATCAACTGCCGCCTGCACAAATCCACGGAACAGTGGATGTGCATGGTTTGGCCTGGATTTAAATTCCGGATGTCCCTGTGTTCCCACAAAGAACGGATGTCCGGCAATTTCGATCATCTCAACAATGTGAGCATCCGGGGATGTTCCTACAATGGACATTCCCTTTTCGTCCAGTTCCTTACGGAATGCGTTGTTTACCTCATAACGATGTCTGTGACGTTCCTGGATCTCTTTCTTTCCAAAAAGCTCATAGGATCTGGAGCCTTCTGCAAGCACACACGGATAGCTTCCAAGACGAAGAGTTCCTCCAAGATCTTCCACATCCTCCTGATCCGGCATCAGGGCAATGACCGGATGTGTTGTTTCCGGTGCCAGCTCAATACTGTTGGCATCTTCATATCCAAGCACATGGCGGGCAAATTCCACAATAGCCATCTGCATTCCCAGGCAGATCCCAAGGTATGGGATCTTATGAACTCTTGCATACTGTGCCGCAAGGATCATTCCTTCTGTACCACGGTTTCCGAATCCTCCCGGAACCAGGATTCCATCTACAGAATGGAGAGTCTGATCCAAATTTTTTTCATTGAGTTCTTCGGAGTCCACCCAGGTGATATCAACCTTTGCACGGCAAGAGATCCCGCCATGCTTCAGTGCTTCCACAACACTCAAGTATGCATCATGAAGCTGTGTATATTTACCAACCATGGCGATTTTCACAGTTTTATCCGGGTGGCGGAGATTTTCTACCATATTTTCCCAGTCTGTAAGATCTGGTTTGCGATTCTCCAGTCTTAAGCTCTGCAGTACTACGTCTGCAAGCTTTTCTCTCTCCATTGCAAGAGGAGCTTCATATAAATATTCCACATCCAGATTCTGAAGCACATTGCTTACAGGCACATTACAGAACAGGGCAATCTTTCCACGGATATCCTCGGTAAGAGGATACTCACTTCTGCATACCAGAACATCCGGCTGGATTCCCATTCCCTGAAGTTCTTTTACACTGGCCTGGGTGGGTTTTGTCTTCATCTCTCCGGAAGCACGGAGATACGGGATCAGAGTTACATGGATAAGGATCGCATTGTCATGTCCCACATCATGCTGGAACTGACGGATGGATTCCAGGAACGGCTGGCTCTCAATATCACCGACTGTACCACCAACCTCGATGATCGCAATTCTGTCTTCGTCTGCGGATTTTGCTCTGTAAAAACGGCTCTTGATCTCATTGGTAATATGCGGGATCACCTGAACGGTACCTCCGCCGAAATCACCATGACGCTCTTTCTGAAGAACAGACCAGTAAATCTTACCGGTTGTCACATTGGAATTTTTGTCAAGGCTTTCATCAATGAAACGCTCATAATGTCCAAGGTCAAGGTCAGTCTCTGTACCGTCATCCGTTACAAAAACCTCTCCATGCTGAATGGGATTCATAGTTCCCGGGTCAATATTAATGTAGGGATCAAATTTCTGCATGGTCACCTGATACCCTCTGGCTTTCAGAAGGCGCCCAAGAGACGCTGCGGTAATTCCTTTTCCCAGACCGGAAACAACTCCACCTGTTACAAAAACATACTTTACTGCCATCTTCGATTTCCTCCTCCATTTTGTGTCCCACAACAAAAAGGCGTCCGGAACAGATTTCAAGGGGTGAGAATTCCCCTGTGGTATCCGTTCCTGACGCCTTTGTCAGTTATCTTTCATATAAAATATGGTTTACTATAAACTATTTTTTTTTATTTGTCAATAACTGATTTTTCATATAGTCTGCGGAATTTCTTCCTATGAAATGGATGTAAAGAAAAAACAGACGCCTGCTGAGGATTTCAAACTGATCTCCTGTCTCTGCAGTCACGTCTGCCTTTTCTTTTTATGTCTTTCATATCTTGTCTGTCTCTGCACTGTCTGTCAGGCAACTGCATATTTCTGAAGGAAACGATCAAACTCATGATCCTCGCCATGACAGGTTACTGTAAGAACTCTGGTCAGATCCATGCTGAGGATTCCAAGAATAGATTTTGCATCAATTAAAATTCTGTTATATGAAATATCTACATCAAAATCACATTTACTTGCAGCCTTAACAAATTCTTTAACATCCTCTGTCGCATTCAATCTAATTTTTTTAGACATAAATATCATCCTTTCTTTTATCTCGGCAAAAAACCGGCCTTTTTTCGGTCTTGCTGTTTTCCTGTATATTCCAGACCAGCGGCCTTTTTCATCTGGTTGTCCCACATTATGTCTCATATTGTCAGATTTGTCAAGTTGATGTTTTTTATCGTTTTTAAGAGTCTTTCTATAAAAACCCGGATTTTATATGACAAAATCCGGGTTTTTTATATATTTATTGTGCAGTTTTTACATTTTCGTTTTTCAATCCATTATTTTTTACTGTGAGATTAATTCCACATAGTTCATTAATCCTGTTTGATTTCTGCCGGTATTTCCATCGGATAATTGCCATCAAAACATGCTTTACACAGCGGAAGTCCACCTGCCATGCCTTCCAGATAATCGATCTGCATATAACCCAGGGAGTCTGCACCGATCATCTTACGGATTTCTTCCGTGCTGTGCTGTGCTGCGATGAGCTGGTCATTGGACGGCACATCGGTACCAAAATAACAGGGATGTAAAAATGGCGGGGAGCTGATACGTACATGGACTTCTTTTGCTCCTGCTTCTTTCAGCATGTGGATCAGATTGGCAATGGTAGTTCCGCGGACAATGGAATCATCCACCAGAACGATTCTCTTCCCCTTCACCACAGATTCCAGAACGCTCAGCTTCAGATGGACACTGGACTCTCTCTCCTGCTGTGTAGGCTTGATAAAAGTTCTTCCAATGTAACTGTTTTTATAGAACGCAAAGCCAAACGGGATTCCGGATTCCTCAGAATAGCCTTTTGCTGCCGGAAGTCCGGATTCCGGTACACCGGTCACCAGGTCCGCTTCTACCGGATAGGATTTTGCAAGAGATTTTCCTCCACGGATCCTTGCATCATAGATTTTCACGCCATCCATGGTGCTGTCCAGTCTTGCAAAATAAATATATTCAAAAACACAATGAGCATGCTTTTTCTTCTCAGTCAGTTTACTGGATTTCAGTCCGTTCTTGGTGATCGTGACGATCTCACCCGGTTCAATATCACGGATAAATTCCGCTCCTACAGATGTCAGCGCGCAGCTTTCAGATGCAAGGACATAGGCATTATCTCTTTTTCCAAGACAGAGGGGTTTCAGTCCGTAAGGATCACGGGCACCGATCAGCTTCCGGGGGCTCATGATCACAAGAGCATATCCTCCGCGGATCTTCTCTACGGTTTTATGTACTGCTTCCTCTACAGTGGCAGAATGCACACGTTCTCTTGCGATATGGAACGCGATAACCTCTGAGTCGGTAGTTGTATGGAAAATTGCGCCTGTCTGGATCAGCTCCCATTTCAGAGCTTCTGTATTAACCAGATTTCCGTTGTGCGCAAGTGCCAGACTTCCCTTGATATAAGAAAGTACCAGCGGCTGTGCATTCTCTGCGACAGATTCTCCGGTGGTGGAATAACGAACATGTCCGATTCCGATATCACCATTCATATTATGTACAACATCTTTTCGTAAAACTTCGCTTACCAGTCCGAGATCTTTATGGAACTGTACGTTTCCTCTTTCTCCGTCCGTCCTTGAAACGGCCATTCCGCAGGACTCCTGTCCCCTGTGCTGCAGCGAGGTAAGACCATAATAAATAGATGGTGCAATATTCCCTCCATCCAGATCATAAATCCCGAATACGCCACATTCTTCCTTTACTCCTGACATATTTCCCTCCATCTGTTCTTTCCGTATTGTACATCTTTGTCACTGGTCAAAAAGCTTCTTTTGCCTCGATCACTTATAGCGATCGCTGACTTTTCGACTGTATAACTACGATATCAGATTATAATAAAAGGACAAGATTTGTCAACCCTGCCTATTTTCCGACAGTCCGATCGCCCTGGTCAATTTTTTAGATTTTTTCAAAAAAGCTCTTGACAATATTTTATTTTGGTGTATACTGCAACACATAAAGCAAAGGCGCTTTGGATACGGCAGGTATCTGAAGCGCTTTTTTTGTTTTCCGGTCCGTTTATACCCGGTTCTTCCGGCAGCGGTCCTTATAAAATAATTAAAAATTATAATGAATGAGTGAAATCGAAAGGAGTGTACCTATATGGCACAGAGTATCCCTGAAATGTATGGCAGCCTTGTATTCAATGACAAAGTGATGCGAAGCAAACTGCCAAAGGACATGTACAAAGCATTAAAGAAAACAATTGAAAACGGAACTCATCTGGAACTGGACGTTGCAAATTCCGTAGCAGTTGCAATGAAAGAATGGGCTACTGAAAACGGTGCGACACATTACACACACTGGTTCCAGCCGATGACAAACGTAACTGCTGAAAAGCATGACAGCTTCATCTCCCCTACAGGTGACGGACAGGTGATCATGGATTTCTCCGGTAAAGAGCTGGTAAAAGGTGAGCCGGATGCATCCAGCTTCCCGTCAGGCGGACTTCGTGCTACTTTTGAAGCAAGAGGATATACAGCATGGGATCCTACTTCACCTGCATTCATTAAAGATAAAACTCTTTACATTCCTACTGCATTCTGTTCCTACAGCGGAGAGGCACTGGATAAGAAAACTCCTCTTCTTCGTTCCATGGATGTTCTGAACAAAGAAGCGGTTCGTATTCTTCACATCCTCGGAAACAAAGAGGTCCGTCACATCGACACAACCGTAGGACCTGAGCAGGAATATTTCCTGGTTGACAAGGATCTTTACAAAAAGAGAAAAGACCTGATCTTCTGCGGCCGTACTCTTCTGGGCGCTTCTGCACCAAAAGGACAGGAAATGGAAGATCATTACTTCGGAGCCCTGAAGCCTCGCGTTGCTGCTTACATGCATGATCTTGACGAAGAACTTTGGAAGCTTGGCATTCCAGCAAAAACAAAACATAACGAGGTTGCTCCTGCACAGCACGAACTGGCTCCTGTATTTGATACCACAAATGTTGCTGTTGACCACAACCAGCTGACCATGGAGATCATGAAGAAGGTTGCCGACAAGCACAACATGGTCTGCCTCCTTCACGAGAAACCATTTGAGGGAATCAACGGAAGCGGTAAACACAACAACTGGTCTATGAGCACAGACACAGGTGTAAACCTTCTTGATCCAGGAAAAACACCGGCAGAAAATACACAGTTCCTGGTATTCCTGGTAGCTGTCATCAAAGCCGTTGACGATTATGCTGATCTTCTCCGCGTATCCGTTGCAAGCGCCGGAAACGATCATCGTCTTGGAGCAAACGAGGCACCGCCTGCGATCGTATCCATCTTCCTTGGAGATGAGCTGACAGACGTATTGAAATCTATTGAAAACGATACCTTCTTCAGCAATAAGCATGCGGTACAGATGGATATCGGAGCAAAGGTACTTCCGCACTTCATAAAGGATACCACAGACAGAAACCGTACTTCACCATTTGCATTTACCGGAAACAAATTTGAGTTCCGTATGCTTGGTTCTGCAGCATCTGTCGCAAACCCGAACATCGTACTGAATACCGCTGTTGCAGAGGTTCTTGCAGAATTCAGCGCAGCTCTTAAGGATGTTCCGGAAGAAGAAATGGAAAGCGCAGTACATGCACTTCTTAAGAAGACCATTGAAGAGCATAAACGCATCATCTTTAACGGAAACGGATATACAGACGAATGGGTTGAAGAAGCTGAGAAACGTGGTCTCTACAATCTGAAAACAACTCCGGATGCACTTCCGCATTTCATTGCTGAGAAGAACATTGCGCTGTTTACAAAGCATGGCATTTTTACAAGGGAAGAGCTTTTCTCCCGTTACGAGATCTGGCTTGAGAACTATTACAAGACCATCAACATCGAGTCCAACACTCTGGCTGAGATGATCCAGAAGCAGGTAATTCCTTCTGTATATACATATGTTGAAAAGCTTGCAGATACTGCAGCTGCAAAGAAATCCGTAGTAGCTGATATTTCTGTAGCAAGTGAAGCTGCTCTGATCTCCAAACTGAGTACACTTGCAGATACCATGGCAAAAGATCTGGAAACTCTGAAAGCAGATACAGCAAAAGCTCTTGCTTCTTCTGACGATGTACTTGCATGCTCCAAGGCTTATCAGGAAACTGTTCTGGAAGACATGGAAACTTTAAGAAAATCTGCAGATGAGGCAGAGGCTCTGATCCCGGATGAGTTACTTCCTTATCCGACCTACGACGAGCTGTTATTCTCCATCTGATCACGGATATCAGATAACAATTTCATACGGTAAATACAGGGGATATCCCTTATGAACTCTACTTCATAATTCATTATCGATTTCCTCATCCATTAATCACACGATACAGATATCCCCTGTTTTACATATACTAATTTTGATTTCGTAAAGGCGCGGAAGAGAATTTCCTCTCTCCTGCGCTTTTTCGTTATACTGATACTGGATAAATTCTATCTGTTTTTTTCTGTCCGGTATTACAAAAATTCTTTCTATACATAATAGGAAAGAAAAAAATTGTGAAAGGGAGTGTTACTATGTATTCTTCAGTAAACACAACTTGGGTCCTCGTCGGTGCAGCACTGGTCTTCTTCATGCAGGCTGGATTTGCAATGGTCGAAACAGGATTCACAAGAGCAAAAAACGCAGGAAATATCATCATGAAAAACCTGATGGACTTCTGTATCGGTACACCGGTCTTCTGGCTGGTTGGATTTGGCATCATGTTCGGTGCAGGAAACGGTTTCTTCGGCAAGATCGGCGGAATCGCCTCAGAGGCAAACTACGGAAACGCAATGCTTCCGGATGGAGTTCCTTTCTGGGCATTTCTCATCTTCCAGACTGTATTCTGTGCTACTTCTGCTACCATCGTGTCCGGTGCCATGGCAGAGCGTACTAAATTCATCTCCTACTGTATCTACAGTTTACTGATCAGTCTCGTTGTATATCCTGTATCCGGTCACTGGATCTGGGGCGGCGGCTTTATCAGCCAAATGGGATTTCATGATTTCGCAGGTTCCTGTGCCGTTCACATGGTTGGTGGTGTTGCTGCACTGATCGGTGCCATCATCCTCGGACCTCGTATCGGAAAATATTCTAAATCCGGTAAATCCAGAGCGATCCCGGGACATAACCTTACAGTTGGTGCACTTGGTGTATTCATTCTCTGGTTCTGCTGGTTCGGTTTCAACGGTGCATCTACTGTCAGCATGGAAGGCGATGCCATTGTAAGCGCCGGAAAGATCTTCGTAACAACAAACCTTGCAGCTGCTGTTGCTACTGTAACAGTTATGCTGATCACATGGATCCGCTATAAAAAACCGGATGTTTCCATGTCCCTGAACGGTTCTCTTGCAGGACTGGTAGCCATCACAGCAGGCTGCGATACCGTATCTCCTACATCTGCAGCTATCATCGGAATCCTCTCCGGATTCATTGTAGTATTTGGTATTGAATTTGTTGATAAAGTTCTCAAAATTGATGACCCGGTTGGTGCTGTTGGCGTTCACGGTCTTAACGGTGCTTTCGGAACTCTTGCTGTCGGTCTTTTCTCCGACGGTGCAGGTACCGAGTGGAAAGGTCTTCTCACAGGCGGTGGTTTCCATGGCTTCGGTGTTCAGTTTATTGGTATGGTTATCACCATCGCATGGGTTGCTGTTACTATGACAATTATCTTCCAGGTAATCAAACACACCATCGGACTTCGTGTTTCCGCTGAGGAAGAGATCGCAGGTCTGGATATGAAAGAGCATGGCCTCGCAAGTGCATACGATGGATTCTTTGTACAGGATACCATGACAAAGGCTCCGACTCCAATGGGAACTTCCGTAAAAGCCCCTGTTGTAAAACATGCTCCTTCTGCTCCTGCTGAATCTGTTCCTGAAATTCCTGCAGACGGTGTACACAAACTGACAAAGGTTGTTATCATCACACGTCAGAACAAGCTGGATGAGTTTATGCAGGCTATGAACGAGATTGGCGTAACCGGTATCACTATCACAAACGTTATGGGCTGTGGTGTTCAGAAGGGTGCTCCAACCTACTATCGTGGTGTTGAGGTCGACATGAACCTCCGTCCGAAGGTTAAGATCGAGATCGTTGTAAGTCTTGTACCGGTTCAGAAGGTTATTGATACTGCAAAAGAAGTTCTTCATACCGGTCAGATCGGTGATGGTAAGGTCTTCGTTTACGATATCGAAAACGTTGTCAAGATCCGTACCGGCGAGGAAGGCTTCCTGGCTCTGCAGGATACAGACGCATGATTCTCTTATGAGAGGAACAGATAAAATCTTCTACGCAATATAAACCAAATAAAAGCCAAAAAGCTCCGGAACATTATTCCTTAAATGTTCCGGAGCTTTTCATATCTTTTTTATTCTCTTCTCAGTCTCGGCAGATTCCACCGGTAATGTGCCGCCAGGTACCGGATCAGGATCACTACTACCGTTCCGATCACCATGGCCGGCACTCCGCCCCACAGCCTGTATATCCAAACACAGGCAATGGCCCCTACAATAGACGCACAGGCATAAATATGGCGCACAAAAATATATGGCGGTACTCCTGCCATCATATCACGGATAAGGCCGCCTCCAACTCCTGTGACAGTCCCAAGAAACACAAGAAAAAAAGTTCTTCCCATATATCCCTGGGAAATCCCCTTATCAACCCCCATGACAGTAAACACACCAAGGCCAACCGTATCCATCACCAGCATCACCTTATCATAGACCAGCCGGTTCCCGCCTTCCAGCAGCTCCTGCTTCCAGTACATCACTGCAAAAACAATACAGGACGTCACGGTTGCCACAATGGTATACAGCGGATCCTGAAACATTCCCGGCGGCACGATTCCCAGGATAATATCCCTGGTAGCTCCTCCGCCTACTGCAGTCACCACTCCAAGAACGCAGACCCCGAAAATATCCATTCCTCTCTGCGCCCCCACCATAGCTCCGGAAGCAGCAAACGCAATAGTTCCTGCCATCTCCAGCATAAATGTAAACATACTCTGATAATCCATTTCCCCTCCATACATATCCAACCGTATTTTTTCTCACCCTCATATCTGCATCCTGTTTTCCCTGTTTGTACATTTCCACAAGGTGCACATTTCCGCAGGGTGCAAGAAGGAACCCTGCCATGCAGGATTCCTTCTCCTATTTTCGTGATCACTCTATTTTCATATTAACAGAATTTTCTCATTCTGTATATCTTTTCTTTTTGTATCTGACTTCTGCTATTCTGCTTCGATCAGAAATCCTCGCCGTTTCAGCATATCCTGGATCATATCCAGGATTTCCTCGGATTCTGCTTCTACTTTATGATAATGATAATCCGATGTGATATTCTTCAGAGGACTGGACTTGCCGCTTCGGATATCCTCCATAAAATTCTCAACCTGGCGCCTGGAGCTGATATTCAGTTCTGCCTCGATATGTCCGTAAACTCTGTGATTCACCATTACGTTGATCACTTTTCCGCCAAGATCCACAATCCCGCAGAGCTCGTTCTCCAGATCCGCATCTGTATGATGCACCTTGAATATCCGGCTCACAGTATGGGGAGCAGTAAAAATATATCCTCTATTGGTGGAGATCACGTCATTCCCCTCCGCGCGTATCAGCGCAATATCCTGCACGATCACCTGTCTGCTGACCTGAAATGTTCTGGCCAGAGCACTTCCTGAGACCGGCCGTTCACTGTTTTTAATTTGATCCATGATCGCTGTCCTGCGTTCTGAACCAGTCATTTAAGTTCCCCTTTCCTGGCTGTGCCTGTACTTTTTATTCCGATACCTCTCTCCTTCATTCTCGCGATATCTCCAACCCGGCCCGACATCACATGCTATGCCTCTGCTCCCGGCAATTCACGCTTCTTTTCTGATATTCGGGGTATTTCCTGTCACAGCACTCGGTATTCTGTAAAATCCTGCATTTTTCAGGAAAGTGGATGAAGATTCTTAAGCGAAATATCAAGGATCGGTGCAGAATGCGTTAATGCACCACTTGATACATAGTCTACACCAACATCCCTGATCTTTGCAATGTTTTCTTTTGTAACATTTCCGGAGCATTCAGTTTTTGCTCTTCCGCCGATCAGCTGCACCGCTTCTTTCATCATCTCCGGAGTCATGTTATCAAGCATGATGATATCTGCGCCGGCCTCAACAGCTTCTTTTACCTGATCAAGAGTTTCTACCTCAACTTCGATCTTGCGGACAAAAGGAGCGTACTCCCGTGCCATTTTTACAGCATTCGCAACGCTTCCTGCTGCTCCGATGTGATTGTCTTTCAGAAGAACTCCGTCAGAAAGATTATATCTGTGGTTCTGTCCGCCGCCTACACGAACAGCATATTTCTCAAAAATACGCATATTCGGCGTTGTTTTTCTGGTATCCAGCAATGTGATTCCTGTTCCTTCAAGAAGTGACGCAACCGAATGTGTATAGGTTGCGATCCCGCTCATTCTCTGAAGATAATTCAGTGCCACACGCTCGCCGGAAAGAAGCACCCGGATATCTCCTGTAACTTTTCCCATTTTCTGACCTTTTTTTACTTCATCGCCGTCCTTGCAGAACAGCTCCACTTTTGTGTCAGCATCCAGAAGCGTAAATACACGGCTGAAGATTTCCAGTCCCGCAATGATTCCATCCTCTTTACAGATCAGATCTACCTCTCCCGGAACTGCTTCTTTCATAACAGAGTTTGTGGTAACGTCTTCGCTTGAAATATCTTCCTTTAAAGCCTCCAGGATCAGGTGATCTACCTGAAGTGTCATTGTGATCTTATTCATTTTACAATACCTTCTCTTTCTTACTATAAATGAGCAAGTTCGTGATTTTGCATAAAAGAAAGACACCTCGATTCCATG
>NZ_JANFYP010000036.1:0-24373 GCF_024460535.1 Blautia sp. MSK.18.38
CAGGAATAGACGACATTGTTGTTTGATTTATATGTTGTGTTCATATTTGTATTATACTATGGTTTATCAGTTAATACAATTACTATTTTGTCCCTCTTCAATTACTTGCATAAATTCGATGGACGCGTCTTATATCCCCATAGTTGAAGCAGGGGGTTTTACGACGCATTGGATAAAATACTATATTCCAAAACGACACAAAAAAATCGCCGAACCCCAGTAAAATCAAAAGGTACAGCGATTTTTTTGTTTAGCAACTGTCAAAGACAGGAGTATAAAACGGTTTCTGACCAATGTCAAGCCAGAAAGATTTAAGCCCTCTTACACTGTCTGATTTGCCAGACAGAATTCTTATAATTCCGGAACCACTGTAGTCCATAGATGATTTCCTATTTTCTGGAAATCCCCCTCCAGAGACATTACAGTTACTACTGCATCCTTGTCAGGAAACGCCAGACAGAACTGACCATAATTTCCATCGGATCGATAGGAACCGGCTTCCGGATTCATTACAAACTGATATCCATATCCAAAACCGGAATATAGATTTCCCGGACTTCCTGCCACTGAATTATCCACCAGATTGGACGTTGCCATCTTCATGTACGACTCTGGCACCAGCTGTTTTCCATTATAATTTCCCTTGTGAAGAATCATCTGTCCATACCGGGTAAACTCATCAATATTCACATAAAGTCCATTAGCCGCATGCACATGCCCTTTCGGACACAAAGTCCAGTCTGGATTTCCAATTCCCAGCGGCTCAAAAAAGCGATTTCTCAAATATTCCAGAAGATTAACTCCCGCACGTTTTTCAATCGCACAGCTGATCATATAAGTATTAAAATTGCTGTACAGCCATTCTGTTCCCGGTTTTTTTATCACTTTCGCATTCTCGAAGAAATATCGGATCCAGTCCGGAGTTGTGTAACGCTCCGGCCAGTCACAGAAAAACAGAGAGCTTTCCAAACCTGTAGTCATTGTCAGCATATTTTCCAGCGTTACATCCCCCAGATATCCGTCCGGATTCTCCGGTGCATACTCTGGAAAAATATCCACAATCTTCTCATCAAGTCGAATCAGCCCTTCATCAAGTGCGATTCCTGCCGCACAGGACACAACACCCTTGCAGGCAGACCAGGTGTTAAGGCGTGTCTTGACCGGCATTCTTTTATATTCTGCCGTTAACTGTCCTTCACGCCATATCTGCGCATACATAACATTGAGATTTTCTTTTAAAGTTTTGATAGCAAATTCATTGATCAGGTTCTGGTCTTTATTCATAAACATTAATCCTCCCACACACTTGTTTCCATCTTTACATCAGGACTTACACTTCTAAACCATCCGTAAGCCATGCATACTACAATGGCTATCAGACTGATGATTACTACCGGAAGTTTCAGGCTTCTGCAAGAATTGATAAAAATGCAGATATATGCAAACAGGCTCAAACAGCAGAGGAAATAATATTTTCCGTTAGAAATATGCATTGGTGATTTTTCCCATGCTTCTGCATGTTTTTTCGGAAGCTGGAAATACGCATAAATCTGCAGAAATGCCAATGCTGATGCCAGAAGCATAATATTATTTACAACATCACTGATAGAAAAGTCCAGTAACACAGGTAATATTCCCATAAGATAAGTAAATGTCATCAGTTTCCAGTAAGCCCCTCTTCTGTTCTGAGCTGCCCATGATTTCGGAAGCCATCCATCTTTACAGGACTGTGCAACCGGAATACAGTTATTGGAAATTGTTGAATTAATGGATGAAGACAGTGCAAGTACCGGACCACCAATCATAAATACTGTGAAAAGTGCCGGATTTAAAATATTTTTTGCAACCAGGGTAAGCGGCTGTCCGGCTACCTGATCCAGAGGAAGCACACCACTTGCTACAATTGCAACACCGCCATATACAACCATCAGTGTCGGAATACAGTACAGAAGTGCCTTTGGAATATCTTTATGCGCTTCTTTTGCCTGTTTACCATAATTCATAATGCAGGAATATCCGTTTGTTGAATATACATACAGCATGATTGCGGAAAAGAATCCGGATGGACCATTGTAGAAAAAGTCTGGTGCTGTAAACTCAAACACCGGATTTTTCAGCTGGAGGCATCCCAGAACAATAAACAGACCAAGTGCAACAAACAGCAGGATAACCAGAATTTTCTGTACCTTCGCCATTACATCCACACCACACAGATTGATGGCAAAGAACACACTCAGGGCTGCAATTCCAAACCATTTCGCATTAATCTGCGGCCACAGGGAATTTGCATACATACCAATTGCCACACCATAAGTCGCCAGATTGATCGTCTGTGGCAAAAATCCTACTGCATACATACCGGCAACTCGTTTGCCGGCCATATCTCCTACCAGAGAATAAAATCCTCCTCCAAGTTTCAGTGTAGATGTGATCCATGGAATTGGTGCAATCATCATAAATCCCCAGATACATGCAGCTACATATGCCAACCATGCTGACTGACCAGTCAAAAGAATTGCCGGTCCGATCAGTGTCAGAACACCCGATCCAATCGCCTGTCCTACACCGATTGTATAAAGATCACTTCGTTTCAGGTAACCTGTTTTTTCTTTTATTTCCTTTACTGTTGACGACATAAAAGCCCCCCTTTTTTATTGACTTTAATATTAATAGTGCAATTAATTCTTTTTCTGACGTCATATGAATTATTTAATGCTATATTAACATCTAGGTTTCAAGATTTCTATTGACAATATTATTAAAAATACACACTTTAATTTGTGCATTATTTACATCTTTTTTATGTTAAGAAGAATTTTTTACTCCATTATATTGTAATCAAACTTTACACCTGTTATAATTTATTATACTAATCGTACAGTACAGGAGGTTTTCATGAAAATAGAACAGTTGATCCGTGAAAAAGTATCTTTCCTTTCTGCCGGTCAGAAGAAAGTTGCCGAATATATATTACAACACCTTGATTCATTCAGTTATTCCACCCTTGCGAAACTCAGCAAGGAAATTTCCGTAAGCGAAACCACTATCATACGCCTTGCCTATTCCCTGGGATTTGAAAGTTTTTCTGAAATGCAGCGTACTGTACAGAATGATATTCTTTCCGTTCCTACGGTTATAAAAGACGATTCACTGCTGGATAGCGGAAATTTTTATCAAAACATCATTGCCAATGAACTCCATTCCATGGAAAGCTGGGCATCTCATCTGAATCAGGAAGATATGGATCAGATTGTTACCCATCTGAGCAATGCCAAAAAACGCCTCATTGTTGGTGCACGCTCTTCCTACAGTGCCGCTCTCTGGATGGGAACTCTGTTGAATCAGCTTCTTGGAAATACCAAGGTGGTTCACGAATTTTACGATTCCAATTTCGAATATCTCACAGAAGCATCCGAGGATACAGTTGTTCTTCTGATCTCTTTTGCCCGCTATACCAAATGGTCTCTGAAATATGCACAGATTGCCAAAAATCATGGTGCAAAGATACTCGCCATCACAGACAGCATTTCATCACCGGCATGGGCGCTGGCAGACCACGCTATCATTATAGAGATCAATCTCAATGAAATGGGATTTAACTCCTTCTCATGCCTCTATTGTCTGTTTGACAGTATTGTTGCAAAAATCCGCAAAACCAGGTGCAAATCCATCAGTACACGACTTCATGACCTAGAAGAACTTTATTCAGACTTTGATCTTTTTTACGAATAATAATTTCAGGGGGGGATTATCATGCAGGAAATTTTAGATATTTTTCTTGAGAAATCAAAGCAACATCATTCCAATATCATCTACGCACAGATATATAAAAATGATCTTCTAAAAGAAGAATTTAGACTTTTTCCGGTCAAAACCCGTTTAAATATATGGTCTATCAGCAAGCCTTTTGTTGCAATGGCCGCAGGTATCGCAGAACGTGAAGGACTGATCACTCTTGATGAATACATTTATCCTTGGTTTGAAAAATATTTCCCTTCCGACCCTTCTGAAAATCTGTACAAGATAAAGATCCGTGATCTTCTTACCATGTCATCCGGTCAGAAAGATCCGCTCTTTTTCTGCGATGGACCAGAGCGATACAGAGAAAAGGACTGGGTGAGATATTTCTTTCAGAATGATTCTTTTCCATATACACCCGGTACACATTTCGTATACAGCAACTTCTGTTCTTATATTTTGTCCGTCCTTATAGAAGAAAAATCCGGTACCGATTTGCTGAACTATCTGCGATATCGTCTACTTGAACCGATTGGAATTCCAAATCCGGACTGGACCCTTTGTCCTCAAGGACACTGTATGGCAGCCAATGGATTATACCTGACAATTGACGAGTTGGCGCGTTTTGGACATTTGCTTCTGCATGAGGGAGAATGTAACGGAAAACAGATCGTCCCAAAAAAATTCGTGATTGATGCCTGTCAGAAACATATCGATTCTTACAATCCACTGACGGAGCATCCGGATTACCAGAGCTATGGTTATGGTTATTTCATATATATGGGACCTATGGAAGATACACTGATCCTGTCCGGCAATTACGGCCAATACTGCGTCGTTGATAAAAAACGTCAGATGGTATCCTGTGTCATGTCCCTAGATGGCAATGACCACAAAAAAATCCGTGATGATCTGGTAGATTCCCTTGCAGAATATTACGGTGTGAAAATTTCACATATATAAAAAAATGCCACTCCCTCGGCAAATCATATGATATTCGCAATCCGCTAACGCTACTTGCTCATAAAAAAATGCCGCTTCCGCGGCCATATCATATGATATTCGCAATCCGCTAACGCTACTTGCTCATAAAAAAATGCCGCTCCCGCGGCATTTTTTTATATCACTAACCAATCCTCAACCATAGCTGTATTATGTAGCAGTACTGCCTCATTTCCCTTCGTTACAAAAATCCTCTGCACAAACACATCCACAACTTCGCCTTCCCGGACGGGTTCTTCGTCAAGGCTTCTTCTGGCGCTGAGTGTGGTGTTTCCTACACGGACTTTCAGTTCCAGGCTGCTGCCGCGGAATGCGACTCGTTCTACGATGCCCTCTGTTGCGGAGCTTTTATATTTCTGTTCCTCGTTCTTCTTAGTCACTTTTACAAACTCCGGACGGACAATGGCTTTTTCGCCTCCCGGAACTTCCTCGAAGTGATTGAACACCTGGTAATCATCGATCACAGAAGTCTGCCCGAAAAATCCCGCCGTAAACGCAGTATCCGGATTCTGATAAACCTCCAGTGGAGTTCCCTTCTGCTCGATCCGTCCACGGTTGGTAATAATAATTTCATCCGCCACCTCAATAGCCTCATCCTGGTCATGGGTAACAAAAATACTGGTGATCCCCAGCTTCTCGATCATATCCTTCAACCAACTTCGAAGCTCCGTACGAATCTTTGCATCGATCGCCGCAAAAGGCTCATCCAGAAGGAGAAGCTGCGGATTCGGAGCCAGAGCCCGGGCAAAAGCAACTCGCTGTCTCTGACCACCGGACATCTGACTCGGATATCTTTTCTCCAGGCCCTTCAGCCCGATCAGCTCTACCAGTTCCATAACCCTCTGCTTAATATACTTCTTGTCCGCCTTCTGCACCTTCAGGCCAAATGCAATATTATCATACACCGTCATATACCGGAAGAGAGCATAATTCTGGAACACAAATCCAATGCCTCGCTCGCTGGCAGGCACATCATTGACCACTCTTCCGTCGATGATGATCTCCCCGCTGTCTGGCTGCTCCAGACCGGCGATCATACGGAGAATCGTAGTTTTTCCGCTTCCGCTGGGCCCCAGAAGACCAATCAGCTTCCCCTTTTCGATACCAAAGCTTACGTTATCAGATGCCTTGTAATCCCCATATGTTTTATTGATATTTTTTAACTCAACGTACATCGCCTTTTTCCCCCTTTCCTTTATGCTCCAGAACATTTCTTGCGATCAGAAGGATCACCGCCAGGATCACCAGAATCGAAGAAACCGCAAATGCCGGAACATACTGGAATTCGTTATAAAGAATTTCCACATGCAGCGGAAGTGTATTTGTTTTTCCACGGAGATGTCCGGACAGTACGGACACAGCTCCAAACTCTCCCATGGCTCTGGCTGTACACAGCACAACACCATAGAGAAATGCCCACTTGATATGCGGAAATGTCACCTTGGTAAAAATCGTCCAGCCTTTTGCTCCCATCAGTGCTGCCGCCTCTTCCTCATCGGACCCTATGGATTCCAGAACCGGTATGATCTCTCTGGACACAAATGGAAACGTGACAAAGATCGTCGCTAGGATAATTCCCGGAACTGCAAACACGATCTGTATCCCTGCACTTTCAAGAACAGAATAAAGAGGACTCTGCTTTCCAAAAACCAGGATATAGATAAGACCTGCGATAACCGGTGATACTGTAACCGGAACATCGATCAAAGTGGTAAGGAGCTTTTTTCCCCGAAAATGAAATCTGGTCATTGCCCATGCCGCACACAGACCAAAGATCGTGTTACATACAACAGCCGCAGCCGTCGCCCCAATGGTCAGCTTCAGCGCTTTCAGCGTGTACTCATCTGTCACCGCCTGCACATAGCACTGCCAGCCCTTGCTCAGTGCCTGGGTTACAACAACCACCAGAGGCAGTACCAGCATCACAAAAAGAAAGATCACGGAAATCCCGATAAGGATCCATTTCACCGGCCCGGAAGCCTGCTTCTTTTTTTCATCCATTATGCATCCCTCCCTCTGATACGTTTCGTATTTCTTGCCTGCACCAGATTCACACCAAACAGGATCAGAAATGATACTGCCAGTGTAACCAGTGCGATAGCTGTTGCGCTTTCATAGTCAAACTCCTGAAGCTTTGACATGATGATCAGCGGCGTGATCTCTGTATAGTAAGGCTTGTTTCCTGCGATAAAAACAACGCTTCCGTATTCTCCCAGGCAACGTCCGAAGGCAAGTCCCGCCCCGGAAAGCATTGCCGGCAGAAGCTCAGGAAGAATAACTCTGCGAAAAACGGTGAATGGCTTTGCACCCATGACACGAGCCGCCTCCTCATAGGAACCGTCCAGCTTCTCCAGAACCGGCTGAATGGCCCTGACCACAAAAGGGATTCCCACAAAGATCAATGCCACCGTGATACCGATTCTGGTATATGCGATCTTAATACCGAAATTTGCAAAAAAGCTTCCCACCAGACCTTTATCGGATGTCAGGGATGTCAGTGAGATACCGGCAACTGCAGTCGGCAGTGCGAAAGGCAGCTCGATCATTCCATCCATGATCCTTTTTCCCGGAAAATCATATCTTACCAGCACCCACGCAAGGACCAGGCCCATAATAGCATTGATCACTGTGGCCGCAAATGCGGTAATAAAGCTTACATAGAATCCGGACAAAACCCTCGGCCGTGTGATCACCTCAATAAATTCCCGAAAACCCAGCCGCGCCGAATATACTGCCAAAGACGCAAGAGGGATCAGAACTACGATACTCAGCATCGCCAAAGTCACTCCCATTGTCAGTCCAAAGCCTGGTATCACACGTTTACTCTGTTGTTTCTTCATTTCTGTCTCCCCTCTTTTCTATTCTAAGTTTCTGATCTGTTACAAAATCTCAGGCTCTTCTACTCTTCATAGATCTCATCAAACACTCCGCCGTCTGCGAAATGCTTTTTCTGAACTGCATCCCAGCCGCCGAAATCTTTGATCGTTGTCAGCTTCACCTTCAGGTTAAAAGTATCTACATGCTTTTTCAGGATCGTCTGATCAACCGGCCTATAGTAATTCTCCGCGATCAGCTCCTGAGCTTCATCGGAATACAGATATTTCAGATATGCTTTCGCTGCTTCTGCATTATCATGCTTTTTCACATTTTCATCTACAACAGCAACGGATGGCTGTGCCAGGATACTGATGCCCGGCGTTACGATCTCGTAATCATCCGGATTGTCCCTTACAGAAAGAAACGCTTCATTTTCCCAGGCGATCAGCACATCCCCCTGCCCGTTTTCCACGAAAGAGGTTGTGGCACCTCTTGCTCCGGAATCCAGAACCAGGACATTTTTGTAAAGCTTCTTGATAAAGGCTTTCATCTCTGTCTCGTTGCCGTTATATTTCTCATTGGCATAAGCCCAGGCTGCCATGTAATTCCAGCGGGCACCACCGGAGGTTTTCGGATTGGGAGTGATCACCCCCACACCATCCTTTGTCAGATCATCCCAGTCGTGGATATTCTTCGGATTTCCCTTCCGAACAAGAAATACAATGGTGGAAGTATAAGGAGCACTGTCATCCGGATATTCATCGATCCAGCCCTTGTCGATCAGACCGGCATTCCGGATCGCATCAATATCATATTCCAGTGCAAGTGTCGCCACATCTGCAGGAAGTCCGTTGGAAATCTCAAGGGCTTGCTTTCCGGAACCGCCATGAGACTGAATCACATCCACACTCTGACCTGTTTCCTCTTTCCAATATTTTGAAAAAATCTTATTATATGCTTCATAAAATTCTCTGGTCGGATCATAGGACACATTGATGATCTCCACATGATTTTTATCCTTTGTATTGTTTCCCGATACTGCAAAAGTTCCTGCCAGTACCACTGCTGCCAGTGTGATACAGACACCTGCAATGCGTTTTCTTTTCATGATCTGTGTACTCCTTTACAACCACATTTTTATTTAGAAATCTTTTTCCCAACAATGTAACTGCTTCATTTCGCTGTCAAATCATACCTGTTCTTTCCGTTTACTGTGGTTCTGTAATTTTTTTATTTGAATTGAATACATTAAACCATATTATTCCCATTAATTAAATAGGAATATTTGAAAACGTTTTCACGAAATACTCTGGTCATAGCGCAACCGCATCCTGTCTGTCACTATATCTGCGCATCCGCAACACTCAGATACAATAATCGCTCCACATACTGTCCTCCACACTGCTGCAGCTGTTCCGTATCATCAGTCTGCCTTCCAGCTCCATTCGCACAATACCGGAATGCCCGCCCTTCAGCCGGTCCAGCAGCAGGTATAATGCAAATTTTCCCATATCCTCCTTGGGCAGACTCACCGTTGTCAGCATCGGTCTGGTAAACTGTGCCTCCTGTATATCATCGCTGGATATGATCGAAGGCATATAATACCTGTTCCGAAATTTATTCAGGCACTTCAGCATTCCGATCGCTGAAATATCATTGGCACAGTAGATTCCGGTTGGCATGTCGTCCGACTGAAAGAACTTTTCCATGGCCTCGTAGCCCTCGGCCTCAGTCTGCTTTGTTTCGATAACATACTCCGGTATCACATCCAGATCATGCTTCTTCAGTGTTTCCAGATACCCGTTATACCGGTCCTCGCTGTGACACTGGCCAATATAACCGATATTTTTGTGCCCCAGGGAGATCAGATATTCCACTGCCGCTGCTGCGATCTTTTTCCCATCGCAAAGGACCTCATCCACTTCATAATTGGTAGAATTCCGGTTCACCGATACCACACTCTTATACTTCTTATTCAGCTTCTTCAAAGCCTCTTTATTACATCTGCCGATGATGATCAGTCCGTCCCTTTTCCCTTCCACCTCATCATACATTCCGTCGATCAGCCGGTCCAGATTCTCCCTTCGGCACTTCCGGTCATCGGAAAACACAGACATATACCATACTTTGGAAAGAATGCAGTTTTTATCATGGATCTCACTTTCGATCACCCGAAGAAGCTCCGCAAAAAACGGATCCGTTGTGGAAGAATCGGTTCTTGTCATCAGGATATTGATGTACCAGGTTTTCTCCTGCTTTGCGGAAACGCCTTTTTTCAGATTCCGGGCCGCCTCGTTGGGCACATAATTCATCTCGATAGCTGTTTTCCATATCTTATCCCTGAGTCCGGAAACAGAACATTTATAATTGGGATTATTCAAAACTCTGGAAACCGTCGCCGGTGAAACCCCTGCCTTTTCTGCGATCTTCTTGATGGACATGTACCCGTCCCCTCCCTCTGAAAAAAGTCTACCCGCTACCAGTCCTGTAAGCTGCTCAACGTCATCTATGTAACTCAGCATCATCAGTGTAACAGAACTTTTTATCATTCCTTATTTCATAGTAATTAAATATGTTTTATATGATAATAAGAGTTTTGAAAAAAGTCAATCTTATTTTGTGAAAACGTGTTCTTTTTTTGCCTGCAATATATAAAAACAGACTGAGAACCTGATATATATTCTTATCAAGCTCCAGTCTGTTTTGCGTACTCAAACATATAAGATATAACTATGAGTAAATAACAAATGCTGATTACTAATATCCTTTGAATTATTTAACCGTTACCTTACAGGTCAGTTTTTTGGAACCACTCTGAACGGTAATGGTTGCAGTTCCTTTTTTGATGCCTTTTACAACACCTTTGGATGTGACCGTTCCCCCATTTTCCAATTCACATTTATACTAAAATTATAAATTTCCCATCACATTTAATCAAGCTTTGTTTAGAATATTTTCGTCATATTTTGTCTGTTTACAGACATTTTTGAACATTTTTTCTACTATAAAAAACCGACAGCTGCACATGTGAAACCTTTTGCACCTGCTTTATTACCAAAATACCAAAAATACGACGTGCAGTTATTCAAAATAAATATCTGTACTTTCTTCTCCTGCTCATAATAATCTCAAATACTCTTTCTTTATATTCCTGCGGATAATAACTTTCCATATCCAATATTTCTTTTACGTCTTTTTCATTAAATTCCAGACTTATCTGCTGACCATACAATTCTTCCGCAATCTCGATCTGCTCATCAAAATCTTCACACAGAGTTTTTGATCGTACCTCCTCTATCAGATTATTTATGTTTTCTTCCATCGGATAATCCATCTGTATATCTGATAGCAGTCCTGCACCGTTATCAAATATTGGACATAAATGATATTTTTCTTCTGCATCCATTAAGACTCCAATATTATGCATATGCCGATCTTCATTCATAAAAAATGTATCAATTGCCAGGATCTTACTCATATACTTTCCAAAATCGCTAATTCCCGTAATGCGTTCCGTCTGATCTACTATAAATTCCAGTCTTTCCGAATGTTCTGGAATCGTGAATAATTTTTTATAAAGACTTTCATTATAAAATCCATAAAAAAGTCTTTCTAATGTAATAAGCTGCCATCCCTCAGGCAAAAAATTTTCACTTTTACATCCCAGATATTTTCTTCTCTTATAACTAATCTCTTCTGTTTTATATAAAACATACTCTTCCTGTTTCAGTGAAGATTTTTCCAACAAACGTGAAACAACATATTCCACCAATCCCTCATATCCCATATAATCAGCTTTATACCATACATTGTTCCTGCACCATTTCAATTGGTTTCCTTTTGACGATTGTCTGTCATTTGTTTTGATATCCTGTTCAAAAAGCTGTACCATCTTTACCTCTCAATCCTGATCCAGAAATCATCCTCTGCCATTCTTCCTTCGGTCTTTTCTATGATCATAAACGGATCATAAAATGGCAGATTCAAATCTTCTAATACCAATTTTATTTTGTCTCGTTGTCTCGGGAAACAACGAGATTCCAGAAATTCCTCGTATTCTTCAAAGGTTGGTTTTTCATTTCGGCCAAATGCTTTTTTAATAAAATTGTTTGTATAATTATATATTTTTACTTTTCTGCCTCTCTCATCCACATCAATAATCGTACATATTTCACTCCTAAACATGTACCATAAGCGTATCGGATATTCTTTTTCCGGTACGCGGAGGTTTTCCTCTATCTGAGGATACTCGTTTAAAATATGAACTAATGTCGTAACCGGTCCTGTAATATCCCGATTTTCACTTTCCCATCTTTCTATTGTTTTCTGAGATACATTTACTAACTTTGCAAAATCTTTTTGTGTAAGCTTCAATTTCTTCCTTAAAATTCGTATATCTTCTGCCCGTATCGAATGTTTCACAGCATATCCTGTCATTTTAGATTCCCCCTTTTTTATTAATATACCCTTATTTTAAGGGTATAACAAGCTATTTTATTCCTTATTTTAAGGGTTTTCTATATTTATAAAAAAACCCGGCAGCTGCACATGTGATAACTCTCCATGTTTCATCTGCCGGGCTTCTGTTTTTATTTTCTTTTGTATTCTTTCACTGTTATGGCGATTTTACGTACGCCTGCTTCATCGTTACTTCACCGTTATCTTACAGTTTAGTTTTTTCGCTCCGCTCTGCACGGTGATCACGGCCGTCCCTTTTCGGATTCCCTTTACAACACCTTTGGAATTTACCGTAGCGATCCTGCGATCCGAGGAACGGAAAAGAATCTTTTCGTCGCTGTAATACGGCACGGTCACTGCCTGGATCGTGTATGTTTTTCCACGAAGTATGGTTTTTGTTTTGGGCACGCCGGTCATCTTTGCGGTCCTTACTGCGGCAGTATTGTTCAAAAAACGGAACCCATTTTTCTTTGCGTAAGTCTGCGCAGTAGAACCCTTTTTTCCGGCAATGACAAAAGTTTTATTTTTTCCACTATTGAAATTATAGCCGATCGCTTCTTTTTCTATCACTGTTTTACTGTTGAGGATCGTAATCTTTTTCATTGCCAGGCAATCATAAAAAGCATGGCTTCTGATCTTTTTCACACTGGCAGGTACTGTAATATTCCCCAGTTTTCGACAATTACTGAATACACCGTTCCCGATCTCTGTAAGCTTCTTCGGCAACGACACCTTTCTGAGATCTGGACAAAAAGAAAACGCACCTTCACCAATAATCGTAACACTGTCCGGAAAGCTTACTCCTGTCAAACCGCAATGCCGAAAGGCCGCTCTTTCTATCCTGGAAACGCCCTGTCCAAGCGTAACCTTTTTCAGCTTCATATCTGCCTCAAATAACGATTCCGGTAATATTTTCACACTTCCCGGAATGCTGACAGATTCCAGATTGTTACAGTAACTGAAAGCATATTCATCAATTTTTGTTACAGTTTTCGGTACATCCAGGCTCATAAGCTTACTCTGGTAAAAAGCATATGCACCAATGCTTTTCAGTCCATCAGGAAGCTTGATCCTGGTGATCGCAGTATCTCCAAATGCTCTTACTCCAATACTCCGCAGAGTTCCCGGCAACGAAATCCTCTTCATATTTCTGCAGCCTGAAAAGGTTCTGTCACCGATTCCCGTGATCCCAGATGCAACGGTTACTGTTTTTATCATTGCTGATCTGTATGAAAAATCATCGGTAACCTTAACCTCCCCTTTTCCCTGTATCTGCAGGTTTCCATTGGAGTACAACCGGTAAACAGCTTTGCTTCCACAGGAGCCCTTCGCAACAAGCTTTGCAGTGCTCTGCACACCTGCTGCCGATGCTTTCTGTGCATATTCAGCCGCATAACCAGTCTGTGCATGTACAGCCACAGAAGATACACAGGACCCTGTCAGGATCATTGCCGTTGATAACAGTATTGCGATTTTTTTCCCAAACATAAAAGCTCCCTCCCTGAGAATCGATCGGATATCCACGATCTTCTCCCATGCAGCAACAAAAGGACCGGCATACATCCGGTCCTCCTATTCATCATTTAGAATCTGTTGGTTAATCCAACCACATACATATCTTCTTTATATTCCGGGATCTTCACAAGAAGTCCTTCTGCAGTATCTTCAGTTTCTACCTTCACTGCCGGATCAAATGGTCTCAGCTGCCCATGATAGCCCTTGATCAGGAATTCATTGGCACCTTCCTTCAGATGATCTGCAAACACATTCAGATTTCCGTCTTTCTGTGTATAATGGAGCTCAATTCCACTCTCAAGCAGCTCAGATTCACGGTCACTGCAGCGTGTTCCGTAAATACCGTCATGGTTTACCTTCAGCCATGCACCCAAGATCTTCAGTCTTCTTACCTGCTCCTCCGGAATCGTTCCATCTGCCTTCGGGCCGATGTTCAGGAGAAGATTTCCGTTATTTGCCACTGTTCCGACAAGAAGTGAGATCAGATCCGGAACAGAGATCAGCTTGTCATCGCCTTCGTTGGCATTATAACCGAAGGATAAGCCCATTCCACGGCACATCTCCCATTTCTCATTTCTGTTTACAGAACCGGCTTTATATTCCTTAGTAAGGAAATCGTGATAACGTCCGTTGAAACGGTCATTTACCACACCCTCCGGAACCTTATTGTAATAATGTGCAAAGAAATACGGCATCATCTCTTCACTCTGTGTCGGCCATCCGATATCATTCCAGAACACACTCGGTGCATAATCATCTACAAGCTCTTTCATCTGATTATAGGAATAATCTGCATATGCAAATGTCGGGCTGGCTGTTCCAAACAGATCATCATCCTCAAAAATAGGATCGTTTGCATACTGCCAGTCGATCAGTCCGGAATAATACAGGCCCATGCGGATTCCTGCGTCACGGACAGCTTCTGTCAGCTCACCGGTGATATTTCTCTTCGGTCCCATTTCTACGGAATTGAAATGTGTATATTTACTTGGGAACAGGCAGAATCCGTCATGATGCTTGGTTGTCAGAACAACATACTCCGCACCTGCTTCTTTGAAGATCTCTGCCCACTGCTTCGGATCCCAGTTTTCAGCTTTCCACATAGGAATAAAATCTTCGTATTTGAAATCTTTTCCGTATTTTTCTATATGATGCTTATATGTAGGACCTTTTCCAATGTTCAGAGAATTGTAATACCATTCTGCATACGGATTATCCGCAAACCATTCCTTGGAATCAACCTCTCCCAGCTCCCATGTATGCGGTGCAAATGCCGGCACGGAATAAATTCCCCAATGGATAAAAATTCCAAATTTACAATCCTCATACCATTTTGGAACTGTGTGTGCATTTACAGAGTTCCAGTTTCCTGTGAATCTTACATCTCCCATAATTAAAATACCTTATCCTTTCTGTCCTTTCAAAAAGACATTATAATTTACTCGCTTCCCCCAACAGCTATTCTACTGTGATCTTCAATACCACCGGCATATCTCCCGCCTCAATAACCCCTCTTCCGCAGGAAATATCCAGTTCTTTATTTCTCGCAAATGCCGGATGCAGATCTGTTCCGAGGATCTCAATATCCCGGATCGTGGATTTCAAAAGCTTCATATCATTGCCAAGAGCTTTAATATGGATCTCTCCATCCTCCGGCCAGTGCAGAACAGTCGCATAAATATGATTGCTCTTACTTGTAAAACGGATATCCTCAGAAGTAAAGTGCTTATCATAGGTATCCGTGAAATGTCCCTCCGGAACCACCGTCGGTCCCTCTCCGAATGTCTTCCAATATCTGGTTCCGTATATCGCCTCTCCGTTTACCTTCAGCCATTTTCCCATTTCTCTCAGGATATGTGCATCCTCTTCCGGAATTGTTCCATCCGGCTTCGGTCCGATATTAAGAAGAAGTGCACCATTTTTGCTGACTACATCGATCAGATCCAGCACTATATCGGAAGGCTTCTTATAATCATTTCCAATGGTATAGCCCCAGGAGTTCTTAGCTACAGACGTATCATTCTGCCACAGATCCGGCGTGATATGGTCTAACTGACCTCTTTCCAGATCATTGACTGCGCTGCCGTAAACATATGCGTCAAATTTGGCATCAATAGCTGTTTCTTTTCCCCACTGTGCAGAACGGTTGTAATAATATGCTGCAAATTTACGAAGATACGGTTTCCATGCATACTGCTGGATCCACCAGTCAAAATACACGATGGATGGCTGATATTTATCCACGATCTCGCAGGTGCGGACAAGCCAGTCCTGCATATGCTCCTCTGTCGGAGGATTGTCATAAATATCACTCATATCTCTGGTGATTCCTGCTGCCGGCCCATAAAGATCCGCATATTCCGGATCATTGACATCAGCCTCCGGGATCTGACGACCTCCATTAAAGAACCAGTAATGCTCTGCTCTGTGAGAAGAAGCACCGAGAACCATTCCCTCTTTCTCAACCTCTGTCTTCAGCTCTCCGAGAATATCTCTTTTCGGTCCCATCTCAGCAGCGTTCCAGCGCCAAAGGTCACTGGCATACATCTGAAATCCATCGTGATGCTCCGCTACCGGAACTACGAATTTCGCTCCCGCCTCTTTAAATAAGGCCGCCCATTCCTTCGGATCAAACTTCTCAGCCCTAAACTGAGAAATAAAATCCTTGTAGCCGAATTTATCCAGAGTTCCGTATTTCTCTGTATGATGCAGGTTCTCCTTAGAGCCTTTCACATACATATTTCTGGGATACCATTCGTTTCCGAAAGCCGGAACACTGTAAACACCCCAGTGGATAAAAATTCCGAATTTATCTCTTGCATACCACTTCGGCGTCGGATGCTCACAGAGAGAATCCTAGGTATCCGTGTATGGTCCCTGTGCGATCACCTCATCGATGAGAGAAAGGTATTGTTCTTTTTTCATCTGTTCGTCCTCTTTACATCTTTTATTTATATTGTATGGATGTCTCTATGTTATCATCAAACCTTTTGGTTGTATATGCCAAACAATTCACAAATAAAACGTTTCGTTTTTATACAAAACATACAGCAAAAAAAGACCTTGATGATATTTTTGTTTCAACTTCATCAAAGTCTTTTCTTTTTTACATAATATTCTCTTCGATCACCTTTTCGATCCGTCTCTTCACTTCTTCTGCGAGCTCTGTGGTATGCATATCTTTGTATTCCTCATAATACATCGGAGGAAGGATATGCACCTGTACGGTGATCCTCTCTGTAGAGCCGGTATCAAAAGCCTTAAAGGAATCGATCAGTGCAACCGGAACGATCGGGCATTTCGTCTTGGTGGCAGTCTTGAAGCTGCCGCCCTTGAACGGCCCCGGATGATTTCCGTTTTTACTTCTGGTTCCCTCCGGAAAGATCAGATAATTACGACCAGCCTTCACTTCCCGTATTACATTGACAATGACCTGCATGGACTGCTTCAGGTCTTCCCTGTCAATGATAAAGGCCTTCATACAGGCAAAAACCTGCTTTAGAAAAGGAATCTCTCCAACTTCCTTCTTGGCAACTACCGAAAAAGGAACCGGGCATGCCCGGATGATCGCCAGCACATCAAACAGTCCCTGGTGATTCGGAAAAAACATAAACCCCTTTTCTTTTGGGATATTTTCAGCTCCATGCACATCAATATGGATATTTCCGCCTTCAATGGCATGCTCATCTATCAGTCTCAGGAATGCGTATTTCTTCTCTTCCGGATAATCATCTGTATGCGCTGCATACCAGCAAAGCTTGATCCACCAGTAAGGAACAAAGACTATATTTCTGAGCACCATCAGCAAAATCCGCTTCATTCTTACATCCTCCCGCCTCTGCTTTATCCGTTCAGTTTCCCTGCGATCTTATCCTCGTATCCCGGATTCTTTTTCAGAAAAACCTCATAAGCCTTTGTATAATCTGTATAGGTTTTCGTAGTCATAAATTTCTGATAATCCTTAGCAGCCTGCTGGCTGATCTTATCTGAAATCTCAGAAGGCGCATACAGATAATACTTTTTGTCCTGGACCTTTACAAGATAGGTACTGATACATGGATATTCCTGCTCGTTCTCCAGAACAAGATTATAGCGGATATAAACATAAGAATAATTTTTGTTTTCAGAAATGGAGCCACAGCTGTCGATATTTACATCCTTTACTCCATGGGCCTGAAAATATTTTATCGTGGAGGAAATCTCTGTTTTCGCCTCATCCGATAACTTATCCGCACTGTAACAGCTCTGCATCTTTTTATTCTTGCCTGCTGCTGCCGCTTTGATGTAGCCTTCCACAACCCCCTCCGGAGTTCTGTGGCTGATCTTTCCGCAGCCCCTGGCCGCCAGAACGATCACCAGCAGGATCAGAATGATCCCCGCCAGTGTCGCAATGTGGACAAAATTCAGTTTTTTATTAGAGTATTTCAGCTTCTTTACTGATTTTTTTCTGCGTTTTTTCTTTGTCGTCGTCATGACTTATCCTCGACCTTATTCCTCTTCACTGCCTGTGACAGCTTCCTCTGCAGAGCCTTCTTCGTTATCGCCGGTTTCTCCGTCAGCTTTTTCGGTAGTTGTATCTGCTTCCGGATCTTTATCTCTTACCTTGGCGATACTTGCAACGGTTACACCTTCTGTAAGATTGATCATCTTCACACCGGAGGTGATCCTTCCAAGAACAGAGATATCCGCACACTGCAGACGGATAATGATACCCTCTGTAGTGATCATCATGATCTCGTTCTCTTCGTTGACAGCCTTGGCGCCAACAACATTTCCGGTCTTCTCGGTGATCTTGTAGCACTTCACACCCTTACCGCCACGGTTCTGGACAACGAACTCACTCATAGCTGTACGTTTGCCCATTCCGTTCTCGGAAACTACAAGCAGATAATCTCCCTGAGTGTTCAGCTGCATGGCAACAACTTCATCACCGTCAGTAAGATTCATACCTCTTACTCCCATGGACGCACGGCCTGTGCTGCGGACATCCGTTTCCTTAAAGCGGATACACTGTCCGTCCCTGGTCACAAGAATAATATCTTTATTATTATCAGTAGCCTTAACCTCGATCAGCTCGTCATCATCACGAAGAACGATTGCTGTAAGACCTGTCTTACGGACATTCTCGTAATCCTTGATCGGAGTTTTCTTCACAAGGCCTTTCTTGGTGGCCATCATCAGATAATGACCCTCTTCATATTTACGAAGCGGGATCACAGCTGTGATCTTTTCTCCCGGTGCAAGCTGCAAAAGATTGATGATCGCAGTTCCTCTAGCTGTACGACCGGCCTCCGGGATCTCATATGCCTTCAGTCTGTATACACGTCCTGTATTAGTAAAGAACATGAGATAATGGTGCGTCGTCGTCATCAGAAGCTCTTCGATATAGTCATCCTCAATCGTCTGCATACCCTTGATTCCTCTGCCACCACGGTTCTGGCTGCGGAAGTTGTCAACGGTCATACGCTTGATATAACCAAGCTTTGTCATTGCGATCACTGTATTTTCTCTCGGGATCAGATCCTCTGTAGAGATATCATATACATCGTATCCGATGGAAGTCTTTCTGTCATCGCCGTATTTCTCTGCAATGGCAAGGATCTCCTCACGGATCACCCGGAGAAGGAGCTTGCGGTCAGCAAGGATTGCCTGGAACTTGCGGATTTTCTCCATAAGCTCTGCATACTCAGCCTCCAGCTTCTCTCTTTCCAGACCTGTCAATGCACGGAGACGCATATCCACGATCGCCTGTGCCTGCACATCTGTCAGCTCAAAACGGTCGATCAGCTCCTGCTTGGCGATCTGTACGTTGCGGGAACCACGGATGATGCGGATCACTTCATCAATATTATCAAGTGCCTTCAGAAGACCTTCCAAAATATGGGCTCTCTCCTGTGCCTTATTAAGATCATACTGTGTTCTTCTGCGAACTACATTCTCCTGATGCTCCAGATAGTACTCCAGCATCTCTTTCAGGTTCAGAACCTTCGGTTCCATACTTCCATGATTTGGAACAAGAGAAAGCATGATCACACCAAAAGTATCCTGCAGCTGTGTATGCTTGTAAAGCAGATTCAGAATCACGTTGGCATTGGCATCCTTACGAAGATCAATACAGATTCGCATACCCTCACGGCTGGAATGGTCGTTCAGGTCTGTGATCCCGTCGATCTTTTTGTCACGGACAAGCTCTGCGATCTTCTCGATCAGACGTGCCTTGTTTACAAGGTACGGGAGCTCGGTAACCACGATACGAGATTTACCGTTTGGCAAAGTCTCGATATTCGTCACCGCACGGACACGGATCTTGCCACGTCCGGTACGGTAAGCTTCCTCGATTCCTCTCGTTCCGAGGATGGTCGCTCCTGTAGGGAAGTCCGGTCCCTTTACGATCTCAAGAAGCTCCTCCATAGCTGTTTCTCTGTCTTCTTCTACAATGTTGTCAATGATCTTAACAACTGCATTGATAGTTTCACGAAGGTTATGCGGCGGAATATTGGTTGCCATACCTACCGCAATACCTGTAGTACCGTTTACCAAAAGGTTCGGAAAACGTGCCGGAAGCACAACCGGCTCACGCTCTGTTTCATCAAAGTTCGGCTGAAAATCAACCGTATCCTTGTTGATGTCAGCAAGCATCTCCATGGATATCTTGCTGAGACGTGCCTCTGTATATCGCATGGCAGCCGCACCGTCACCATCCACGGAACCAAAGTTTCCATGTCCGTCAACCAGCGGATATCTTGTGGACCATTCCTGAGCCATATTGACCAGCGCACCATAGATGGAGCTGTCACCGTGCGGATGATATTTACCCATGGTATCACCGACAATACGCGCACATTTTCTGTGTGGCTTGTCAGGACCATTATTCAGCTCGATCATAGAGTACAGAACTCGGCGCTGTACCGGCTTCAGACCGTCTCTTACATCAGGCAAAGCTCGTGAGGCGATAACACTCATGGCATAGTCGATGTAAGATTCCTTCATCGTTTTTTCCAGATCCACTTCGTGGACTTTGTCAAAAATATTATCTTCCATTCTTCTTTATTCTCCTAGATATCAAGATTCTTAACGAATCTTGCATTTTCTTCGATAAATTCACGTCTTGGCTCTACCTTGTCTCCCATAAGAGTGGTAAATGTCAGATCGATCTCAGATGTGGCAGCTTCGTCCATGGTCACACGGAGAAGGATTCTCTTCTCAGGGTCCATAGTAGTCTCCCAGAGCTGCTCGGCATCCATCTCACCCAGACCTTTATAACGCTGGATCTTATTGTTTCCGTCACGTCCGATCTCGGTAAGGATATTGTTCAGCTCATCATCGTCATATGCATACCATACCTTTTTGTTCTTCTCCACTTTATAGAGAGGAGGCTGCGCCAGGTATACATATCCCTGCTTGATCAGCTCCGGCATGAAACGATACAGGAAGGTCAGAAGCAGTGTTGCGATATGTGCACCGTCAACATCGGCATCGGTCATAATGATGATCTTGTGATAACGAAGCTTGGAAATATCAAAATCCTCATGGATTCCGGTTCCGAAGGCAGTGATCATTGCCTTGATCTCTTTGTTTCCGTAAATCTTATCCAGACGTGCCTTCTCAACATTCAGGATCTTACCACGCAGCGGAAGGATCGCCTGTGTGGCACGGTTTCTCGCTGTCTTGGCAGAACCGCCCGCGGAATCTCCCTCTACGATATAGATCTCACAGTTCTCCGGATTCTTGTCAGAACAGTCTGCAAGCTTTCCCGGAAGCGACATGCTGTCCAGTGCGGATTTTCTTCTTGTAAGGTCACGTGCCTTTCTGGCTGCCTCTCTGGCTCTCTGTGCAAGAACAGATTTCTCAACGGTAGCCTTGGCAACTGCAGGATTCTGCTCCAGGAAAATCTCCAGCTGTTTACTTACGACACTGTCTACCGCACCTCTTGCCTCACTGTTTCCAAGCTTCTGCTTGGTCTGACCCTCAAACTGCGGATTCTCGATCTTAACACTGACGATCGCAGTCAGGCCCTCACGGATATCATCACCGCTTAAGTTCGGCTCACTGTCCTTGAGAAGCTTGTTCTTACGTGCATAATCATTAAATGTATTGGTGATTGCATTACGGAAACCGGTAATGTGTGTACCGCCCTCCGGTGTATTGATATTGTTTACAAAGCCATAGGTGTTCTCTGTATAGGAGTCATTATGCTGCAGCGCAACCTCTACAGACACGCCGTCCTTCTCACCCTCACAGTAAATGATCTCCGGGTAAAGAGCCTCCTTGCTTCTGTTCAGGTAGCTTACAAACTCACGGATACCACCCTCATAGTGGAATACCTTCTCGCGCTCCTGTCCCTCTCTCTTATCCTCCAGAACGATACGAAGACCCTTAGTCAGGAAAGCCATCTCACGAAGTCTCTGTTTCAGTATATCATAATCATAAACAGTCTCCTCAAAGATCTCCTTGTCCGGAAGGAAATAAACCTTCGTTCCTGAAAGCCCCGGATCACAGTCACCTACCACCTTCAGCGGGTACATAGTCTTGCCACGCTCATATCTCTGTTTGTATTCCTTACCCTCTCGGTAGATGGTAACCTCCAGCCATTCGGAAAGTGCATTTACAACAGATGCACCAACACCGTGAAGACCACCGGAAACCTTATATCCTCCACCGCCGAACTTACCGCCTGCGTGAAGAATGGTAAATACAACCTCAACTGCCGGAATACCTGCCTTATGATTGATGCCAACCGGAATACCACGACCATTATCTGTAACTGTAATGGAATTATCCGGATTGATATCTACATGGATCTCCGTACAAAAACCAGCCAGTGCTTCATCGACTGCGTTATCCACGATCTCATATACGAGATGATGAAGTCCACGGCTGGAGGTACTTCCGATATACATTCCAGGCCTCTTACGTACGGCTTCCAGTCCTTCCAGGATCTGGATCTGATCCGCGCCGTATTCTGTATTCTCTGCGCCCATGTCATTCCTCCTGTTCTTGTCGTCCGGACGTGTTTGAAAATTCATTTCTGCAGAACCATAGCAGCTTCAGAAATCATTACATCAAATCCTGAACAAGATAAACTGATCTTTTAATTTCAGGAAATACTGTATTTTCATTTTGCAGAAAGCAATTCTCAAACCCGCTCCGGAAGTGTCATTTATACCTGTAAAATAAATATTTTTTACATACGAATACAGAGTTTATTATAGCACAAAAAAGCCTGTATTTCCACGCAAAATCATAGGAAATACAGGCAAAAAAGTATCTTATTAAATGCAATCTCAAAATACAGCACAATATGGTCTATACTGCAAGCAAATCATTTCGACAAAATCCGCACAGTACTTTTTATTACCACAAAAAAAAGCCACATACGTTCCCAAAAATCCTTGGTCACAGTATGCAGCTTATTCAATCATCCACGATCACGTTACCTACGATCCGTACCACAATTACACCTGATCATTCAGCAGAATCTTCTCCATCCAGAAGCGCCTTATAAATATCCCGCTTGGAAACACCACGATCCTTGGCAGCAAGCTTCATGGCATCCTTCCTGGAATTCCCCTGCTGCTCATACATCGCCACATGCTCCGCAATGGAAATCTCCTCCCAGGAAGCACGCTTCTCCGCCTCCATCTCACTGCGGCTCCTGCCCTCGATCACAAGAACACACTCACCCAGCGGCTTCTCATCTTTATAAAAATCCATCAGATCATCGATCGTAGTCCGGAATGCCGTCTCATGCTTCTTGGTCAGCTCTCTGCAAAGAGTCATCCGGCGGTTGCCAAGCGCCTCTCTGAGCTCACCAAGAGTCCGTACAAGCCTGTGAGGTGCCTCATACAGGATAATAGTCCTGGTTTCACAGGAAAGCTCCTCCAGGATCGTTTTTCGTTCTTTCTTATCCGCCGGAAGAAAAGCCTCGAAAGCAAAACGCCTGGTATGCAGGCCTGACAAAGTCAGAGCAGTGATACAGGCAGCAGGACCCGGAAGTGAAGTCACTTCAATTCCGGCTTCATAACACATGGCGGCAAGCTCCTCCCCGGGGTCTGAGATACCCGGAGTACCTGCATCTGTGATCAACGCAATGTTTGTACCCGCCAGCAGCTTTTCCACGAGGACATGGCCCTTATCGATCTTATTGTATTCGTGGTAGCTGGTCATGGGGGTTTTTATATCAAAATGATTCAGAAGTTTTATGCTGTTGCGGGTATCCTCCGCAGCGATTAAGTCCACTTCCCGAAGGGTTCTTAGTACTCGAAGGGTGATGTCTTCGAGGTTTCCTATGGGGGTGGCGCATAAGTATAGTTTTCCGTTTTGTTTCATATTTTCCTCTTTTCTCGCTTGACCGCGGGGAGTTTTTTCCACTTGGCCGTGGGGGAGTTGTTTCGCTTGACCGCGGGGGATATTCCGCTTGACCGTGGGGGTTATTCCGCTTGACCGCGGGGGGTTGTTTAAGTTTGGGAACTTTGAAAACCGCAAAGGGGCCGCAAAGCCGCGCCCCCTCTGCACACCCCTTGGGCTTTTTTTAAGTAGTGCAAGGGATTCGTTGTTCTTATTTGTTGACTTGTGTCTGTATGCTTCGGTATTCAGCGCACTACGCTGTGCCGATGTTGTTTTATTTCTTCACTTTCTCTGTGATTCACTTCTGGCAAGGTGTCTGTATTCTTCGATACTCAGCGCACTACGCTGTGCCGATGTTGTTTTATTTCTTCTGTTTCTCTGTGGTTCGCTTCTGGCAAAGTACCTGTATTCTTCAATACTCAGCGCGCTACGCTGTGCCGATGTTGTTTTATTTCTTCACTTTCTCAGTGATTCACTTCTGGCAAGGTGTCTGTAT
>NZ_JANFYP010000037.1:0-20701 GCF_024460535.1 Blautia sp. MSK.18.38
TTTATCATAGAAGAACCTTCTAAACATTATTTTACAGAAAAAGTTTCATACTCTCGAAAATTATGATCGGTTGTCCGGAACCTGTGTTTTCCTTATAAACAGAATATCGAACATACAATAAAGCACTCAACGCCTTAATTGGTATTGGGTGCTTTTTAGTGTTTTATTCTTCTGTATAATCATTTGAGTTATTATTTTTGTTTTCGGTTGAAGAATGCGAAGATTCTTGTAGAAAGTTTAAATCAGGTATTTTTAAATGCCTTAATGATAATGTTGGGGGCACATAAGCACCTTCAGGGGTTAGGCCAGCTGCCTCTAGTTCGCTATCGTTTGGTTCATGGCACTGGGGTAATAATCGTTTATCAAGCCGCATTAAAGCATAATCCATAACATCTTCGATTAATTCATCTAATAAGTTATTTGGACAATAAAATAATTTGTTTTGAGGGCTTTTTATGATAAATCCTTTGCTTAGTCTCATTGGGGCATTAAGCGTACTTATTCCGGAAGCTTCATCTTCGTTTTCTGGTATCTCGTATAGTTCATAATTATAAAAATTAAGTAAGGTATCGAAACAATTAGCTTTTTGATAATTAGTGGTATTAGATTTAGTTTTTTCTTCGGGAAAAATATTATCATCTCTACAAAGCAAATAATCTGCACGAACATGTAAAACTTCAGCAAAATTATTAGCTGCATCTACAGAAAGCTTACGTTTACCTCTTTCAAACATACAGACCGTTTCTTTTTTATAGTTTGCTCTGTTCCCTAAAAGATGAATGTATCGTGAAATATTATCCAGAGGGACATTATCAGAAACCAGAGCAGATAACAACTACACTTCATGATGCATTAATGATAGCTCAATATTATTACGAATGTGGGTTGTATGTTCAATTTACAATGAGCCTGTGCATAGAATGGTTGTTCCTGTTTGTCCGTGATGATCCCCGGTATTCTCCGCCACAACAGAAGTCATGGTATACCAAGTGCACAGAAGAATATCCAGAAATAACAGCCATGTTGGAGAGTGAACAGAGATCTGAAATTATTGGAACATTGCGAAGAATGCCTCAGAATTTTCTTTTTAAGGGATTACCTGATGATATTAAAGATGATTACAAATTGATGGATTTTTAGACAAAAAATGACGGGAGTATGGGAATTCGTTGACACGATTACGCGCGCGAAGGAATTTTGTAACACGATAACGCGCGCGAAAATATTCGGAGATTTCGGAGTCCCTAAAAGAGTAAAATGCGTTAGAACGAAGCCTGAGCGAACCCCGAAAAATAAGACTGTAAATATTATCGAACAAAACAAAAAGGAGATTTTTATGGATAGCTGTAACGAAAATGTAATTGAGTTTATGACCAATGATACCAGAGCAACCTTATCATTCTCACAGGGTCGGTATAAGTCTGTGATCCGTAAGCTAGCAGAGAAGCACCCAGAAGATTGTCAGATTATTGCGGATAACGAGGACGGAAGCATTTGTGCTCATGTTCCGGTATCCTGGCTTCGGATTTCTCCGCCAAGGCAGTATACAGAGGAGCAGCGGCAGCAGATGGGGGAAAGACTGAGACAGAACAGATCTGAAAATACAGCAACACAAGGATAAAACAGGGCAAGAAACGATTGAAAAGTGCTTGAGGTAAAGTTGCAAGGGAGAGCAAATAAAAAGGCTAAATGAGCCGATAAAACAGTAGAAGCGGTGATGCTGGTAGTTAATAAAAATCCTGCTGCCGAACCTACGGTTCAAGGAGTTTTTCACTATTTTAAGGAGTGTTGTTGAGAATGAAGCCGTGAGGAAGCCGTGAAGAATGGTAAAAAAGGCGGCGAGAACCGGGAGTGCTTGAACTGTCGATTAACAGTCGATATATTTGATCGAAGCGGCGAGGAAGCGGTGAGAAATTAATAAATTAATGGAAAAAGTTGGTATTTTCGGATATAGCTAAAGAAAGGCGTACAGTATGAATGAACTTGTTTATTTAAAGAATGATGAAGCAGTATGTGACAGCTTGCAGGTAGCTGAGAAGTTTGGAAAAGAACATAAAAATGTTTTGCAGAGTATTGATAATCTCATTGCTGAAAATTCAGCTGTGAAAATAATGTTTAAGATTTCTTCTTACAAATCTGGTAACGGGCAATCATATAGAAAATTTTATATGAATCGTGATGGTTTTTCTCTTTTAGCAATGGGGTTTACTGGGAGAGAAGCCCTCGAATGGAAATTGCAGTATATCCGGGCATTTAATCAGATGGAGAACTTTATCCGTGAGAAATCTACTCAAATGTGGGTTGAAACCCGAAAAGCAGGAAAGCTTACTCGAAAAGCAGAAACCGATACAATCCAGAAACTTGTTGAGTATGCAAAGGGACAGGGCAGCAGCCATGCAGAAATGCTTTATATGACTTATTCCAGACTGGCAAATAAAATGGCTGGAATCAATAAAAGGGACGAAGCTACGGTGATGCAGCTTAATAACCTGTCTTTAATGGAAAATATCATTTTGCATGAGGTTGATCTGGGAATTATGCGAGGGAAACATTATCAGGAGATATACAGGGATTGTAAGAAACGACTTGAAGCGGTGAAAGATTTGGCATACCTCGAGGCGGTATAAGAAGAAAATGGGGATAGTAAGAGATATGGGTGATTTGCAACGGGAAATTGACAAATCCCGGAAGCTGGCATATAATATACTTATCAAGACAGCCAGTAAGGGAAGTCAAGGTTCCCCGTCCTGGCAAGATATATGTTTAAGACGTAGCCGCCTATTCTTTACCAGAGAGCAGGGCGGCTATTTCTTATGTGTGTATGTAAGGATAGATACAATTAAGCTGGCTGTCGTCAGAATGATCATAAAAATCTCATAATCGCTCATAAGCATTCCCTCCTGTCAAGGCTCAGGATCAGGGAACCACAGCCGCTCTACTGGCTGCCTGGATAAATATACTATTTCTTTGAATTAAGGATTCTACTTAATGTTTTCCCGTTTCATTCGTTCATCAACTGCTTTTTTGATATAGCCGTTTACGGATTCCCCGGAGGCTTCTGCTGCTTGCATGATAATTTCTTTTTGGCCTTTAGGAAAAGTTACATTAATGCGATCATAATTGTTTTTCACATATTTATTTACAGCTTTTTGTTGAGCCTTACTTACTTTGTTTTCCTCTGGCATATTGGCACCTGCTTTCTTAGTGATAATAGGGGAGGGTAAATATAGATACACCTTTTCCACTATACATGAAGTATACCACAAAAATCTATTGATGTAAATATATAAAATGCATAAATATATTGGTGTAAATATAGCAAAAATGTCAATAGACTATTGGTGTAAATAGATATATAATATAATCAGTTCAAGGGAACAGACAACAGCCGGGAGAGCCGAAAGCCCCCAATACTTCAAGCCATATACCTGTGAGAATCGCAATAGGGCATATCAATAGTCAGGAAGATGCTTGAAGGACTGAGAAACCTTGAAAAGCAAAGGAGGAAAGCATAATGAAGTACAATCTCAGCAAAATCATGTTGAAAGCATGGAAGATCTACCGTAAGACAAAAGGTATCAGCTTTGGGGAATCCCTTCACAGAGCATGGTTATCTGCAAAGGCTGAGGAAATCAACGCAAAGAGAATCGAGACAGCGAAACAGGCAGCAGGAATCACAGAGGAAACCAATACCTTTACTAAGTGGAAAGAGCTTGGTTATAAGGTACAGCATGGAGCATCAGCATTATTCGGATGTTCTCTGATTTGGGGAAGCAGAGGAGACGGGGCAACATACAAAGCCAGTTTCTTTGGAAAGTCTCAGGTAGAAGTAATTTAATAAAAAGCCCTTACCAGAGCGGCAACTCTGATAAAGGCAAAGTAACCCGACAAACGATCAAAATTGAGGGGCTGTGCGTATTATAACATACTCATTCCCCTCAGACAACAAAAGAAAGGAACGAAAGTATGATATCAGTAATGGACGTTCTTGTAATTTTTTTGAGTGGATTTATATCTGCTAAAGTATGTGATTATGTACACGAATTAGAACGAGAGGAGAATGAAGCATGAGTAAAGAAAAAACATTAAGAACATTAGAAGAAACAGAAGTGATGCAGGCCACAGGTGTTCCGGCACAGGAGACAGAAGAAGTAAGCACAGCTCTTGCAACAGAGATTATCGCAGATCTCAAGAAACAGCTGGAGGAAGCAAAGGAAGAAGCGAAAGAGTGGGAAGAAAGTTGGAATATGTGTCGTGAGCAGGTTCGAGCATTGTCCAGGCAGTCAGATATTATTAGTATGGTGTTAAAGATGGATGATGTAGAACTATTAGATTTAGCTTTTGGATTTGTTAGAGGATGTTATAACCAGCAGATTAAAAAGGAACAGGAGGCAGAAAACAATGGAGAAATGTAATTTAACTCAGGTTCCTTGCAGAAAGGCAATTATGGACGTTGTCCAGGCTAACAAAGATAGAAGATCATTACAGCATACCTATGAGCTGGCAGAACTCTTTCGGATAGCTTGTTCCGGCAATGAAGCATTTATGGAATTATCAGAGGAAGATCAGGAGCGTTTCTGGCTGATTACAGATGCTTTAATGATGAATGATCCGGAAGACCTCAAGAGGGTACATAACCTTGCAAATTATTTGATGGTAAAGCGAATAAAGGACAATGCAAAAGTGGCGGAGGCATAACATGGACTACAAAAAGCAGATAATTGAGATGCTGGAGAAGATAGATAACATTTATTGGCTAAGGTCAATCTATGTATTCATGAAAACGCTGATAGGATAGTGGTACGGAGGTATAGCATGGATTATAAAAAAGAAATTGGAAATCTCTTGAATGAAATCCAGAGCGAGAAATTTCTGAAATTTTTGTATAACGTAATTGTCTCATTTAAGAAGCAGTGGGGGTACTAATATGGATTACAAGAAAGAAACTATTGAGATATTACAGAAGGTAAATGATGATAGCCTGCTTGAATTCTTCTATAGATTCATTGCCAGAGTAATAAAAAATAGAGGATATTAATATGGACTATAAAAAGAAACTCATAGAGCTGTTAGAGAAAGCAGATCATGACCAAACATATACAATTTTCAGATTTGTTTGTAGCTTTCTGGGAATTAAATAAGACAATCAGGGGCGGCGGACTGCTGCCCTATTGCCAATAGAAAGACAGGTGATATAATGGCAAGAATACCATCAGGAATGCGAAAAAAAGAAAATGGTTTATTCGAAAAGCGTTTTACCGTGGAGGGCAAGAGATACAGTGCCTATGGTCGTAGCACAAAGGAATGTGCGGAGAATGAGCTCAGGATCCGTGAGGAAATTAAGGCAGGTCTGTATAATTCCAACAAAAATATAACACTGGACGCATATTTTGATGAATGGGAGAAGTCCCGGAGAGGAACAATCAAGGACAGCAGCATTAAAATAAACCGGTCGAAGTACAATAACCATATCAGACCAGTACTGGGAAAAATTAAGGTTCAGAAAATAGAAAAGCGTGCAGTGGTGAAATTGCAGCAGGATTTATCAAAGAAGCTGAGTGCATCCATGACTAATGGTGTTATAGTGCTGCTGAAAACGGTGTTGAACGCGGCTGTTGATGATGAAATCCTTATGAAGAATCCTGCTGCCAGTGTGAAACCATTAAGGAAGGATGACCGGCCGAAAGCGAGTGAGACTATTCACAGAGCATTAACCAGAGAAGAGCAGCAGGCGTTTATGCAAGAAGCCAAGACGGAATGGTTATATGAGTTTTTCTGTTTTTCCTTGTGTACGGGAATGAGACTTAATGAGATCACGGCTTTAAAGTGGCAGGATATAGATTATATCAACAATGTGATCCGGGTAAACAAGACCGTGAGCTGGAAAGAGGGCGGCGGTATTGAGGAGACTTTGCCAAAATCAGATACCAGTAATCGCGATATTCCTATGAATGACACAATAAAAAAAATCTTGCAGATGCAGAAAACCAAAATGTCCATGGTTTACGGGGAAATCCATGCGAGAAAGATGGATAGTAATATCTTTATCGGGAGTAATGGAGCTAAGGCAATAGCATCATCCACGGTATCATCTGCTATAGATAACGTTTTAAAGCGGCTCCGGCAGCAGGATATAGAAATCGAGAGGTTTACGCACCATGCTTTCAGAGATACCTTCGCAACACGGTACATAGAAGAGGGCGGAAACATGCAGACGCTACAGAAAATCTTAGGACATAGCAGCCTGGCCATGACTGCGGACTTATATGCTCATGTTCTTCCGAACACAAAGCAACAGGAAATGCAGCAGATAGAGAATGGATTTATCGGGGTGGCAGTTTTATGACTGCTGCTCCTTTTTTAGAATAAAATGAGCGGATTGGGGTAATAATTGGGGTAAAACGCTGATTGCTTTCGTAAGAATGACTTAAAATCAAGGTTTTTTGTAGTTTCTTAATAAATTTTATAAATTTATTAGAAATTGTACAAATTTCTCTCACATTTATCCTGTATGATATAAACATCTTAAGAGAACAGAAGCTCTTAAGAAAAACTCTTTCCTTTCCCTAAAATATGTATGAAGATAAACCACCGTTCCATTGGCAAGACAGAGCCGACAGGACGGTGGTTTTGCATTGCAGAAAAAAACTGCCGAATGACAGAGGAGATAAAGATTTCCAATGTGTATCGGCAGCGTTTTTTTGTTGTCTGAGATTTATTGGATATACAGCTTCAGGCACAGCTACGGCCTGCGATAGCGGTTAAAGCAGGAATATATTTCCTGGATCCTGGGCATGGCATAACCGCATGGAATATAAGAGCCTTCCGAGAAGAAGGACAATCCCTGCCTTTTCAGCTGAGTATCCAGATAAGTGATGATCTCCGGCAGAGTACGTTTTCCGTCAATGAGATGTTCGCAGGCATATTTCAGAAGCAACGCCAAGGATGCAGTTTGCTCGGAGTCGATCAGCTGCTCCACATAGCGGAGATCCACTTCGGTTTTTCCAAGAGAAAAGCCATCTTTGCCGTGAACCTTGGTTTTCAGTCTTTCCGGCTGTCCGGGACGGCTGTGGCGGGATGGAGTCACTTTGGCCTTGGTCATGATGCGATGGCTTCCCGGAAGGCGGAATGCAGGGGCCTCAATGTCTGAGAGAGGATATTCCTGACAGAGCTTTTTGGTGACTGCTGTGATGTCCACCGGATGATAATTATCCATCTGGATCACAGTATCCGCAATATGGAAAAAAGCTCCGGAGCTTCCGGCAACCAGGATAGTGGAGATCCCTGCCTTTTCATAGAGATCCCGGGCACGTTCCAGAAATGGAGTGATGGGCTCCTTTTCCCGGCAGATCACCCGCTGCATGAAGGAATCACGGACCATAAAGTTGGTGGCAGAGGTATCCTCGTCAAGGAGAAAGACTTTACTTCCGGCCTCCATACTTTCCACGATACCGGCAGCCTGTGAAGTGCTGCCGCTGGCATCCTCTGTAGAAAAGCAGAGGGTGTCTTTTTTATTTGGAAGATCGTTGATAAAAAGAGAAATGTCCACATCTTTGATAAAACGGCCGTCCTCAGAGCGAAGCTTCTGAGCAGAAGGATCGGTAATGACATACTCCCGGCCATCACCGGAAATGTGATCGTAAATTCCCAGCTCCAGTGCGTTAAGTAAGGTGGATTTGCCATGGTAACCGCCACCTACGATCAAGGTGATGCCGCAGGGAATGCCCATGCCTGTGATGGTTCCTCTGTGGGGCAGATCCATGGAAACCCTCAGGCTTTCCGGAGAAACAAAAGGAACAGAATTTTTCATCGGGCGTGAAGAGATGCCGCTTTCCCTGGGGAGGATAGCGCCGTCACTGACAAAGGCAGCCAGAGAACGTTTTTTCAGCTCCTGACGGATAAATGCCTGATCTTCGGCAAGGCAGATGGCTTTTCTCAGCGCTTCCGGGTCAAGATTCCGGTAAAAAAATGCCTTGTGAATACAGACCGGAAGAAAATCGAAGAGGATTTTTTCCAGTTCGGGAGAGTTGATGGTTCTGCCATTGGCCGGGAAACCGATGAAAAAACGGGCAGTGATGCCTTTTTCCGTTATTTCACAGGCGGTACGTGCAAGAACCTCCTGACCACAGTGGCTTACTGAGATCAGGCCGCTTTTTCCGGAGCCTTTTGCACGGAAGGTATAACGGTTTACCTGCTGTTCAAACTGGCGGTTCAGAAAGTCTCCCAGTGTGATGCGGGTCAAGGAATCCTTATAATATTCTGCCGGAAATCCGGTGTCTCGGTGGGAAAGCTTCACACTGATGTGAGAGGGAGAGGCAAAAGGATCCCCCTGCACGTGGTCAATGGACAAAATATAACGGTCAAACTGGTATGCGCCCCGCAGAGACTTGTATGCAGGATAGCTTTTGCGGTTGATGCTGTGAAGAAGCTCTTTTAGCTGAGCAGATGCTTGCATGTTGTTTCCTCCTTTGCCCTGTTGGAGCATACAGGTAAAGTCTACGGTGAAACAGAAAGCTTTCCGTGTGTGAGATACCTGAAAATTTTGGATACAGGGCCAATTCTTAAGAACTACTATAACGAATCATAAAGATTTTGTAAAGAATGGGAATTGCGGTGGAAATTCGTAAATGTTTGACCTATAATAGTAGACAGATTGCAGATAATATGATGAGAAACGGCAGCTGCCGGAAGCTATAAAGAAAGGTGGACCACTAAAATGGAAAGAAGAAATGCGTGGCTTTCTTATAAGGAAGCAGAAGAAACAGAAATGGAGAAGCTTGCGAAGGCTTACAGAGAATTTTTGGATAAAGGAAAAACGGAACGGGAATGTGTTGCAGAAATCGTGAAGGAAGCAAAGGCTGCCGGATATGAATCTCTTGAGTCGAAGCTTGAAAAAGGCGAGAAGATCAAGGCAGGTGACAAGGTTTATGCGGTAGGGATGAAGAAGATCGTTGCTCTGTTTCATGTAGGAACGGAAGAGCTTTCCGGAGGTATGAGCATTCTCTGTGCACATATCGATTCTCCGCGACTGGATGTCAAGCAGAATCCTCTGTATGAGGATACGGATCTGGCTTATCTGGATACCCATTATTATGGTGGTGTAAAGAAATACCAGTGGGTGACACTGCCTCTTGCCATGCATGGTGTTGTTGCAAAGAAGGACGGAAGCATTGTGGAGATCAGCATTGGTGAGGATGCGGAAGATCCGGTACTTTACATCACAGATCTTCTGATCCATCTTTCCGGAAAACAGCTCCAGAAAAAGGCAGCAGAGGTTATTGAGGGTGAGATGCTGGATATCCTGATCGGCAGCAGACCTCTTGCAGAGCTTCCGGATGATTCCAAAAAGGATGCGGTAAAACAGAATGTGCTGAAGATTTTAAATGAGAAGTATGGTATTGAGGAAGAGGACTTTCTTTCAGCAGAGCTGGAGATCGTTCCGGCAGGAAAGGCAAGAGACTGTGGACTTGACCGCAGCATGATCGCAGCATATGGACAGGATGATCGTGTATGCGCTTACACATCCCTTGCGGCAATGCTGGAGATGGAGGAGACACCGAAGCGTACCGGCTGCTGTCTCCTTGTAGATAAGGAAGAGATCGGAAGCGTTGGTGCCACAGGCATGCAGTCCAGATTTTTTGAGAACAGTGTGGCAGAGCTTCTGGACGGAATGGGCTGCTATTCCGAGCTTGCATTAAGAAGAGCTCTCCGTAATTCCAGCATGCTTTCTTCCGATGTAAGTGCCGGCTATGATCCGGCCTATGGTGAGGCTTTTGAGAAAAAGAATGCAGCATATCTTGGACGCGGTATCGTTCTTAACAAGTTCACCGGAGCAAGAGGAAAATCCGGTTCCAACGATGCCAATGCAGAGTACGTTGCAAGAGTTCGCAGGATTTTTGATGATCACAATGTTGCTTTCCAGACAGCAGAGCTTGGAAAGGTTGATTTTGGCGGAGGCGGAACCATCGCTTATATTGCGGCACTTTACGGAATGGAGGTTATCGACAGTGGCGTGGCAGTGCTGAGTATGCATGCTCCGTGGGAGGTTACCAGCAAGGCAGATGTATATGAGGCATACAAGGCATATAAGGCGTTTTTACTTGATGCATAAACAGATGTATAAATGTGTGTCAGTTCTGAAGACATTCAGGTGATCTTTTCGTTACAGATCAATGAGCGGGGTTTTCCCGGAAATGACAGAGCAGTCTGCCTGCTGCTGTTTTGGCTTGGAGCGTTCCGACGAGAAACAGCAGTATCCCCTGCAGACTTCGCTCTGTATTTTTAACCTGATCAGGGAAGCTCTCTGTTTCAATGGCGAAAAGCAATAAGCAGAGGAGAGGCTTGCCTCGGACTGATTTATTTTACAAGGAGTAATTTTATTATGGAAGATGCATTGGTACGGGTAGTAGATCTGTGCAAGGTTTACAATCCCGGAGAAAATGAGGTGCGGGCGCTGGATCATGTGGACCTGGAGATCCATAAGGGTGAATTTGTGGCTATTATCGGACAGTCCGGTTCCGGAAAATCCACCTTTATGAACATGCTGGGCTGTCTGGATGTCCCCACCTCCGGGAAATATTATCTGAATGGAACAGATGTATCCACAATGAAGGATAATGATCTCTCGGTGGTACGAAATAAGGAGATTGGTTTTATCTTTCAGGGCTTTAATCTGATCGCAAATCTTACGGCGCTGGAAAACGTGGAGCTTCCTCTGATCTATCGTGGGATCGACCGGAAAACAAGAAGAAAGCTTGCTGTGGAATCTCTTAAAAAAGTCGGACTTGAGAAACGTATGGACCATAAGCCAAACGAAATGTCAGGGGGACAGCAGCAGCGTGTGGCTATTGCCAGAGCTATCGCAGCCAGGCCGCCGGTGATCCTGGCAGATGAACCAACGGGAAATCTGGACTCTGCATCCAGCAGGGAAATTATGGAAATCCTGAAGGGAATGCACAGATCAGGAGAAACCTTGATCCTGATCACTCATGATAATGGGATCGCGGCTCAGGCCAGACGTGTGGTCCGGATCATGGATGGAAAAATTGAATCAGATACGATCAATGAGGAATTTGTCGAGGAGGCTTAAGAATGAAAAAAGGGAAAAAGATTGTGATCGGTGTGGCAGCAGTGGCTGTTGTGGCAGGCGGTATTTATGCAGTAGCGGGAGGAAGCCGCGGTGAGACACAGATTCCTCAGGTTTCAGTTACAAAGGCGGAAACCGGAGATGTGGAAGAAATCGTGGACGCAACCGGAACGGTGGTCAGTGATGAACAGAAAACTTTTTATTCACCGGTAAACGCGCAGATAAAAAACGTATCTTTTGCAGAAGGTGATTCTGTCTCAAAGGGCACAAAACTTGTGGAATTTGAGTTGAAAGATCTGGAGAGAGATAATCAGAAGGCAGAACTGAATGTGAAATCCGGAGAGTATGATTACAAAAATTCCATCAATAAATCCGATGAGGCACAGCAGAAACAGAATGACGCCAAATCAAAAGTTTCCAGTCTGGAGCAGCAGGTGAAAGATAAGCAGAACTATCTGGCATCACTGAAATCTCAGCTGGCATCTGTACAGGCGCAGGCAGCAGCAGACGCACAGGCCCAGGCTCAGGCGGAAACCCAGGCAAAAGCCGATGCTCAGGCAGCCCAGGAGGCAGAAATCCAGAGAGCATATGCGGCAGCGCTTACTACATATCAGAATGAAACGCTTCCCCAGTATCAGAAAGAACTGGGCGAGCTGAATGCTACCTATATTAAGGCGCAGAGCGAGTATAACCAGGCGGATAATAATTACCAGATGGCTTTTGCCCAGTGGCAGGCAGACCAGAGTGATGAGAACGCTCAGGCACTGGATGAAGCGGAGAGTACAAGAAGCCAGGCTGAGATCGACTGTCAGGTGGCGAAAGAAGCTTACGAGGATAAAAAGGCGGCTCAGCCGAAAATGCCGGAATATTCGGATTACAGCAGTGCAGGAAGGGAAGATTTTGTTACAGACGGAACACAGGACGATGGACAGGATCTGACAGACCAGGGAAGTGTATCCGCTGCTTCCACAGGTTCATCTGTGGATACTTCAGGAATTGAGAATGCCATTGAGCAGGCAAGTTCTGATCTGGCAGATCTTCAGTCTGATCTTGCGACACAGAAATCCATTGCAGAGGCAGATTCCACCAGCCTTACAAAGGAGGAAAAAGAGAAGCTGCGTGTCAGCAATAATCTTACAGAACTGGATGCCAAATCCGCAAAAGAACTTGTTGCAGATGGAAAAAAAGGCATCACGGCAGATTTTAATGGCGTTATTTCCAAGTCTGCAGTGCAGCAGGGCGCGGCAGTGACACAGGGAATGGAACTTTTTACCCTGCAGAATACAGATAAAGTCAGCGTGGATATCAATGTATCCAAGTATGATTATGCAAAGGTAAAAGAAGACCAGACTGCGGATATCACCATTGGTGATAAGAAATATACCGGTAAAGTGACAAAGATCAGCCACATTGCGACAACCAATGAGAAAGGTTCTACTCTGATCGCAGCTACCGTCAGCATTGACAAACCTGATAAAGATATTTTCCTCGGTGTTGACGCAAAGGTGAAGATCTATGCGGAAAAGGCTGAAGATGTAGTTACGCTTCCGGCAGGTGTGGTAAATATCGGTAAAGATGGTTCTTTCTGCTATGTGCTGAAAGATGGTGTGATCACAAAACAGGATATCACAACGGGAATCAGCTCCGAGGATTTTGTTGAAATTACAGATGGAATCAGGGCAGGAGACGAGGTCATCGAGGATCTGGGTTCCCTGGAAGAGGGAATGACCGCAGAGGCAGCGCCAGCGGATGTTGACAGTGCAGCAGAGACAGGGGAGACTGCCAATGAGTAATATTTATGAATATATCAAAATGGCGATCCACAATATTATGGCCAATAAGGGAAGATCGTTTCTTACCATGCTGGGTATCATCATCGGTATCGCGTCGGTGATCGCCATTGTTTCCATTGGTGAGGGAACCAAGAATCAGATGAACAGTGAGATCAATGATATCGGCGGCGGTCAGATCGCGGTTTACTGCAGCGATGATGCCACTGCAGATAATGTCTGGATCCAGCCGGAGGATATTGATGCAGTCCGGGAACTGGATGGCGTGGAAGGTGTCAATGTTTCAGATTCCTATATCGGTGAGACTGTAACCGGAAAAGGTGATTTTAATCTGACTGTGACCGGGGAGGCCCAGGATGCCAAGCTGGTGGACAATGCTTCTATGAAGTACGGAAGCTATTTCGGGCAGAAAGAGGTGGAAGAGGGAAAAAATGTCTGCGTAATCTCCGATGCTGATGCGAAGCGGCTTTTTGGAACGGACGATGTAGTGGGAATGACTCTGGATGTCACCTGCTATGATCTGACCAAAACGTTCCGCATCTGCGGAGTTACCGCACAGAAGGAGAACGGCACTTTTGTTAGCTATACCTATGATGGCATGCCTGTGTCCATTAACGTGCCTTATACGGCCATGGATGACTTTACAGGAAGTACCGGTGAGTTTTATCAGATCACAGTCCAGGCAGATAAAAATCTGGATTCCCAGGTGGTGGCAGATAAGATCGTAAATCTTCTGGAGAGACGCCATCAGTGTGCCGGAGACGATTATTTCCAGGTACAGAGCTTCCAGGATATCATGAAATCCATGAACCAGATGCTTGGAATGGTCACCGCATTTATTTCTTTTGTTGCGGGAATTTCCCTTTTGGTAGGCGGTATTGGTGTTATGAATATCATGCTGGTGTCCGTCACAGAGCGTACTAGGGAGATCGGCATCCGTAAATCCCTTGGGGCAAAGACTTCTTCCATTATGCTTCAGTTCCTTGCTGAGGCAGCGATCCTGACCATCATGGGTGGCCTGATCGGCATTGTGCTTGGCATCGCAGGGGGTCATGTGATCTGTGCGGTGATCGGAAACAGTATGGGAACCACCATCACACCAGGGATCAGTCTGGGAACCATCCTGGCGGCAACATTATTCTCCTGTGCAGTAGGTGTATTCTTCGGAATCTATCCGGCAAGAAAAGCAGCCAAACTCAGTCCTATCGAGGCACTCAGAAGAAACTAGAAAACTGTTGCTTTTGCATCAAAAATAGCAATAAAAAATATTTTTAAAAAAAATCAAAAAAAGTTTCAAAAAACCCTTGACATTTTATAGGTCTTAGAGTATCATACATATTGTTGCAGCGGTGATACGAAATATCACAAAGGAAAAGCAACAAAGATGTGCGTTTAGCTCAGCTGGATAGAGCGTTTGGCTACGGACCAAAAGGTCGGGGGTTCGAATCCTCTAACGCACGTATGAAGCCTCTGGAATTGTTCCGGAGGCTTTTATTTTGTGTTTCGGAAACAGGCGAAAAATTGTATTGACACTGGTAGTGGGCCAGAGTAGAATAAAAAAACAGAAAAGAAAAATTTTTGTAAAGCTGTTTGTCTGATACAAGCAGCTTTTTTCACAGGAAAAAGTAAACAACAATGAAAGTACAAAACACCTGAAATAGAGGTGAACCTATCAGGAGGAAAAAACAATGCCAGGATATCTGATCAAAGATACAACAAAAGAAGAACGTAAACAGATCGTGGAGGAATCTCTTGGAAATATTTCCGCGAACTGTGATGGCTGTATGGCGAGACTTGCGGATATGTATCAGGATTATATTGACGGAAAGAAAGAGATCCGTGAGATCAATATGGAGTTCAATGCCAGGTATGTCCATGGAGATATGGATAAAGAGGAAAAACGAAGCTGCCCGATGTAGCGAACGGAGATTAACAGAAGCATGGATCAAAATGAAGTAAAATATGATAAGCTGCTGAAGATCAAAACCACCGGTCGTGACGATTCCAGATCGGATCAGTACTGTTATCCATACGAGCCAACGCCGTACGGGGTGTTGGAACGGCTGGCTTATTGTGGATATCTGGGGAAAAAGAATCATCTGATCGACTACGGATGTGGAAAAGGCAGAGTGGATTTTTTTCTGGCGTGGCAGGTCAGATGCCGGACCACAGGCGTGGAGTACGATGAACGTATGACAAAAGCCGCAGAAGAAAACAGGCAGCGGGCTGTTTCCGGGACAAAAACATCATTTATACTGGAGAATGCAGCTCTTTTTCAGGTACCGGAATCCGCAGACAGATTTTATTTTTTTAATCCGTTTTCTGTGGAAATACTGAGAAGCGTCATCGGCCGCATCCGGGAATCCTGGTACGAAAAAACAAGAGAAATGCTACTGTTTTTCTATTATCCATCTGACGAATATATTTCATATCTGATGACCGTAGAGGAACTGGAATTCCTGGACGAGATCGACTGCCAGGATCTTTTTGAAGGGAAAAATCAGAGAGAGAGGATATTGGTATTTCAGATGGGAGAGGAGTAAAAACAACATGATAAAACTGATCGCAACAGACGTAGACGGAACTCTTGTAAAAGACGGGACCATGACTATCAATCCGGAATATATGACAGTGATCCGGAAGCTGACTGAGCTGGGAATCACCTTTGTGGTGTGTTCCGGGCGGCAGTATGACAGTGAGAGGAAGCTGTTTGAGCCGGTGAAGGATCTGGTGTATTTTGTGTCAGATGGCGGTACGGTGATCCGGAAGAATGATAAGATCCTGAAGGTACATACACTTCCGGATGAGGTTTGGAAACGCATGCATCATATGGTGAAAGAAAAAATGCCGGAATGTGACTGCTTTATTGCCACACCGGAGTGCTGCTATGCGGAGAATGAGAATGGAAGGATGTTCCTGTGGCTGCGGGATTCCTATGGTTATGATATGAGAAAAGTGGATGATCTTTCTTCTCTTCAGGGAAAACAGGTGCTGAAATTCTCTGTCTATCACCCGGAACGGTGCGAGGAGCTTTGTGCCCCGTATTTTACACCGGCATGGAGGGATAAGGTAACGCTGGCGGCTGCCGGAAAAGAATGGATGGACAGTACACCGCCGGAAGGCGAAAAAAGTACAGCTGTCGAATTTATCCAGCAACAGTTAGGAATTTCCCCGGAGGAAACCTGTACATTCGGAGATAACCTCAACGATATTGCCATGCTCCAGAAAGCGGGAAGGAGCTATGCGGTAGCCAATGCCAGAGCGGAAGTGCAGGCAGCAGCCAGGGAAGTATGTCCGTCATACAGTGAAGACGGAGTCTTACAGATTCTGAAGGGGATTGTTTCTGAAAGCAGAAAATAATAAAGATACATAAAATATGTGCTTTCGGTAAAGAAAAGTCACCGGCCAGGGGTTGACTTTTAAAAACAATTCTGTTAAATTGAAAAAAATTGAAAATTTTAATTCCATGAGGGAGTAGTTCGCACGTAAGTGTGATTTGTCAACAGACCCGGTTTTTTCTGAAAAACCTGGCAAATCTTAAAGAATGAGACTCATGTATGCTTTGTTATATCTTATTGCAGCAGGGCATACATGGGTCTTTTTTATGTAACAAAAGAATGCCGGAAAGAATTTTTTCAGCAGGGCGGGCGACAATGAATCTCCGGGTTATGGGAAATAAAAAAAGAAAGTGAGAAGAAAAATGGAAAATCTGGTAAACAGTTCACCGCTGATCCTTGTGTTAGTTTTTCTTGTGATCGGCTTTGTGTTCCTGATGAAGGGTGCGGATTTCTTTGTAGAAGGAAGCTCCAGTATCGCAAAAAGGCTGAAGGTGCCGCCGATCATCATCGGCCTTACTATTGTGGCAATGGGAACATCATTGCCGGAAACTGCAGTCAGCGTTACAGCGTCACTGGTCAATAACAATGAGCTTGCGGTCAGCAATGTGGTAGGATCCAATATTTTTAACCTGATGGTGGTTGTTGGAGTCTGTTCCATCCTGACACCGATCCTGGTACAGAAGGAGACCATCCGGAGGGATATTCCGTTTTCCATGATCTGTGCGCTCCTTCTTCTGGGGCTGGGGATCCTGGCAGCAGGAGATACGATCGGAATGAGACTTGGTCATCTGGATGGAATGATCCTGCTTGGATTTTTTGCAGGCTATATTGTGGTAATGATCCAAAGTGCCATGAAGGCCAGGGCAGCAGGAAAAAATGTGGACATGGAAGGAATGGAAGAGCTGGAAGAAGAAATCGGCATCCTTTCCTGGCCGAAGAGCATCCTCTTTATTGTGGGAGGCGCACTTGCCATTGCCTTTGGCGGAGATCTTACGGTGGATGCTGCCAGCCGCATTGCCATTGATCTTGGAATGAGCCAGACACTGGTGGGACTGACCATTGTTTCTATTGGAACTTCCCTTCCGGAGCTGGTGACTTCCGTGGTTGCAGCCAGAAAGAACGAAGTGGATATGGCTGTGGGAAATGCGGTAGGCTCCAATATTTTTAATATCCTGATGGTTCTCGGAGTTGCATCTGCCATCAATCCGGTGGCACTGATCCGGGAAAATATTATTGATATTGTCATACTTATCGTGTTCTCGCTGATCGTGTGGATCTATGCGGCCACAAAGCAGAGGATCAGCCGGAAAGAGGGAATTTCCATGGTGTGTATGTACCTAGTCTATGCAGGGTATATTATCTGGAGATAGCTGCTGTGGGCATGCAGCTGGTCCGACGTGGACAATAGTATCGTATAGGGTTTATATCAATGCAATTTATAAGAAAAGCTCCAACTGTATCAATATCGGGATACAGTTGGAGCTTTTCTGAAATTATGCTCATTTGCACTCAGAAGAGAAAGATTTTTTTGAGGATTCTTCTGAAGCGCTCTTCTGATGCGGGGTCATATCATCACTGTCCGTCATCAGATATTTCCGGACGGCAAAAAGAATGGCGATACCGATGATCCCGATCAGTGTCTGTACAGGATCGAGATGTTCCACGACCATCTGCCTTGCTGTTGCAAAAAGCAGGACCTCCACAACAGTCTGGGCGGAATGGCGGCAGAGCATTTTTACAAACTCCACACCGACTACAAGGGACAGTGCCTGTGACAGGAAACTGGTAAAAAAGCTGGTGTCCATATCCATGATGGAGGTACCGGCAGTTGTAAGGATCAGACGCAGTCCGGACAGTGCGATCACGATAATGATCACGATGGATAACGCGATCTCTGTGTAACGGGCTGTGTTGTAGATCAGTTCGTTAAAATGTTTGCGGATATTGTGGTTAACGGCGGTTCTGTCTTTCATGAGAAGTTATCCTTTCTTTTTTGCAGAAGCGGGATGATCGATAAAGCGGGTCGCAAAATAGCCGAATACGCAGGTGATGACCACCATACATGGCAAAAACAGCCAGAAGCGCTGCTGGCTCATGGTGTTGAACCATGGCGCATTGGCCTGCAGGATCATGATGATGGGCATATGCCACAGATAGATCCCGTACTGGTTCCGGGCTACGAAGTACAGCGGACGCAGAAACCTGAAATCCATTTCCGGCAGGAGGGAGAATCCCACAAGCAGTATACTGAACAGGACCGCCAGGATGGAATGTGCCGGATAACCGGAGGGAGCGGTGCCATAAAGCCCGTGACTGTGATAATAAAAGATCCATACCAGGATCAGTGCGGTGCTTGCAATAGAAACCGGAAGTCCAAGCTTCAGCCGGTAATCCTGCATACGATCTCCGGTCTGTTTCCAGAAAGCGGCAGCAGCCATTCCCAGCACGAAATTATCCAGCGCAGAGAATACCTGACGCTCGTATACAAAATATACAGAGTTATCCGAAATCCCGGAATTGTGGAGATAGCGGACAACGGCGAACCGGCAGATAACAGTGAAAACAATGGACACAACAGAAGCTACGAGCCAGTTTTTCCGGACTGCTTTATAAAGGAACGGGGCGATCAGATAAAACTGAAAGATCACGCCCATCGTCCACAGCGCACCATTGATGGAACCATGAGTCACCGGGGAAAAGTTCTCCGTAAAAGTATAATACGCCAGGATATGCCGAAGTCCCTCATTGCTGAACATCTGCGTGGACATAAAGATCAGAAGGACCGTGATACATACATAATACTGGGGCATAATGCGGATACAGCGCTTTTTCATAAAAGCCCGCCAGCCGGGGAGACAGCCTCGCGCCTCCGAAGAAGAAAGGGAAAGATAAATCCCATATCCGCTTAACAGGAAAAACAGTGTAACTCCTACTTCACCTCCAAGAGTCAGAAGTGTGTGGATGGCTGTATGCGACTGCCATGGCTGCCCGGACAGAACGTAGCAGTGATACAGCATAATGTAGAGGATCGCCCCCGCACGGAGCAGATCGATATTTTTGATACGCTTCATAAATAAATCCTTTCCTGAAAAAAATAAGTCTGCCCCATGACTGAAACGGGCAGACAGAGATAGGTTTAGTATAGCATGAACGTGGGAGATTGGAAAGCTGTCGGAGGGAAAATTTACTATTGCAGAATGATGTCATTGCACTGATTGACGACGCCGGAGAGACTGTAGTAGAATACAAGTATAGCAGCTGGGGAAAAATCTGTCAGAGATAAACTGGATCACTGCCGCTTCCGCAGGACTTGGAACCGCTATGGGATTTTTGGGAATTGGTGGTTCGACAACAGGTGCAGTTGTAAGTGGTGTTACTTCGTTTGTAAGTGATTATTATGAAAATAGAGATTTTACAAGTGCGGTTATAAATGGTGCGGTAAGTGCGGGAATATCATTATTTTGGAGTGCTGTAGATAATATAGGACCAAAGCAAAATCAAAAAGGATATTTGAAATATATGAGAAAAGATTACCATGACGCAAATCGAAGAATTTCAAATATGAACCTTTCATTCGCAGAGGCATTACCGCTACGAAGGGCAGTTAATGAAGAAAAAAATGAAAAAATGAGGCAATTAACAGTAACGCGAATAAATGCTTATTCTAGAGATTATTGGAGTAATAGGAAGGTTAATTCTAATATTGCAATACGAAAGTATGGGAGAGTTATTGGCGGGGGATGTGAGTATACTCCGGGAAAAGGAACGCGGTATATGAAGTGTTATAAGTATTTAGGAAAGTTATATTGGGTTTATGTATAAGTTTTGTATGTAAAAATATATGGGAAATGTATTGGTGAGAATGGGATTCTCACCAATACAATTTGTATGTATTTGACGACTAGGGGGGGATCATAATAAACCGAAAAAGAAAAAATAATATACCTGAAAAAATTTTGTTATTTTGTATTTTATTTTTGTCATATCGTTGGATTTTTGAAGATGATAGATTCACATTTGCAGTAGCCGGTTTGGGATATATGGCATTGACTGGATGGGTATTCAGATTTGGCGGAAGAGCGGATCAGGATATTTCTTCGGAAAGTGTAGATGAAAATCCTCTATATGTTTATGGGATGATGAGAAAAAATCGAAAATGGCTTTCCGGAATCAGAGGGTGTTTTCTGTTTCAAATGTTGCTTTTGACAGATGTTTTTTTAGCAGCAGTATATTCCTGTTGGAAATGTTGGACGAATAGCAGTGGGAATGCTGCGATTGAAAAAGCGTTATTATCACTGTATATTTTAATGACAGCGGGGTATGTTGAATTTTTGAGGCATAGTGCTAGGATTCATGCAAGAAGCTACATGTATATAGAGAATAAAAAAGGAATCTGGATGCCATTCAGTTTTATCTGTTACAAATATGAGAGGTTAATAGATATCAAAATAACTTTTCCAGAAGAGGTCGAAGAACGAAACGTTGTA
>NZ_JANFYP010000038.1:0-20594 GCF_024460535.1 Blautia sp. MSK.18.38
AAAGAAATTTTCGAGAATCGTATGTGTTTCACTGTTTAGTTATCAAGGTTTGTTGCGTCTGTCTCTCAGACAGCTCGTTTATTTTATCTCATCTTAAATCGTTTGTCAAGTACTTTTTTCAACTTTTTTCAAACTCTTTTTTGATGAATCTCTGTCTCGCTGACAGCCTGTTTACTTTATCACATCCACAAGCGTTTGTCAACAAGTTTTTTCATTTTTTTGAAAAATTTATTTTTTTCAAAAAAATAACGGAGAAGGAGGGATTTGAACCCTCGCGCCGCGTTAGCGACCTATACCCTTAGCAGGGGCACCTCTTCGGCCTCTTGAGTACTTCTCCAGACTCCGAACTTATAATTTCTTATTAAATTGGAGTGCATTTCTTCTGTGTTTTCATCCGAAACGCATGGTTAATTATATCCGAAAGATATAAGTTTTGTCAACACCTTTTTTTCATTTTTTTACATTAATTTTATCTTAGCGCGATTGACCAATCATATTATCCCCTTAGACAGGTGGCTACGCACGACACGCTGTCCGTGTGGACAGCGCAGGGGAAGTCCATCTCAGAGTTCCGAAGTCCGAGGGCTTCCCTGCCCCCCACCCTCTTGGGCACGGAACAAGCGCTACATCTTCGATATATAATGCGACTGACTTTTATTATGGAATCTTATGCCAAGCTGATTACTGTCTGAGCCGATATTATTCCGGAACGTTGTGCCGAGCTGATTCTTAGATACAACATTCCTCCTGAACAATTTCTGTATGACACTCTACTGCCATGCATCATTGAATACTATCTCGAACTGTTCACTTTCAGCAACCGGCCTGTGTGCACAGCCGAGGAGCTGGCATATGGGCGGGGCGCTCTGCAGGAGGTGTGACAACTACTTAGGCTCTGGAAGGTGGCGTTGTTTTTCAAAAGTTCGCTGTCTGAGCGCAGCGAGTTCGGACTTTTGGAAAACGCTTTTAGCCACCTTTCAGAGTCTTAGTAGTTTCCACCGACGAAGCCTGTCCCGCCCATATGCCAGCTCCTCGGCGTCCGTCAAACCACGAAATCCCGCAACACCCAAAGAAAAGAGGCCACACATGCAGCCTCTTACACACATAACTATAGAAACTATAAGTAACCCAACATCAGATCATCCAGAAATTATCCGTGCAGACAATCCTCCTGTAAGTCTCAAACTTAAACCACTTATTATGAAACTCCGACTTATTATCAGCAGCCTCAAATTCCCTCAAAAACATCTGATAATCATCATTACTGCGAATCTCCAGGGCAAAACCTCTCTCATCCACAACAGGAAGCCCCATAAACACATACTCATCCAGCGGAATAATATCCTGCACCCTCTTATCACGGATCAGAACAGCCGCGCTATCCTCCAGAGACACAATATCAAAATAGCCCGGATACTCAAAGCTGTCACCCTCAACAGGCACCACATCCCCTACATGATAAGTCTTAACCTCTTTATCCGCCTTGGAAAGCAGCGCATTCTCAAGGTTAAAATAAAACTCCTCAAAAACATAACCGCCAACCTTCACATCATCCTTCTGGAAATAAGGCTTCTCCCCCTCAGTATCAACCGATTCCACAACACCACATGCAGAAGTCATATGACTCACACGGTCGATCAGGATCAGCTCACCAAGAGTCTTATTCCTCTTAAACTCATCCAGCACAACCTTATCAGAAAGACCGATTTTGCAAAGAGCGATCTCATTCTTCTCGATCGTATCCGCATGCAGATGCTCCCCGGTATTTACATCCGTCTTAAACTCGATACTTTTAACCACACCAGCAATCTTCTTCGTACCAACCTTCACAAGATACTCCTTGCCCACTTCAAGCCTGGAATCATCCATCCATAGAAGCGTAGCCTCAAAGCCCTTTGCAACAGGGATCTCATTATTATTGGTAAGAACACATCCACGGCTTACATCCACCTCTTTATCCAGCTGTATCGTAACAGCCTGGCCGGCAACAGCCTCTTCACGATCGTCACTGCCCACCAGGATCGTCTTAACAGCCGCTGTCTCGTTGCTGGGGAGCGTTGTGATGATATCGCCTACATGAACCCGGCCACTCTCGATCTGGCCCTGGAAACCGCGAAATTCATGGTTTGGACGAGAAACACGCTGAACAGGCAGATAAAATTCGCTGACATTCTCAGCCTCTGAAACATCCACAGTCTCAAGATGCTCCAGAAGAGCTTTTCCCGTATACCAGGGCATATTCGGAGACTTCTTCGTTACGTTATCACCCTCTGTAGCACTGACAGGAATGATCACAACATCCTGAAGCCCCAGAGTCTCAGAAAGCTCATTGATATCCTTTACGATCTCATTAAAACGACTCTCACTGTAATCAACAAGATCCATTTTGTTCACAGCAAATACAAAATGATGGATACCCATCAGAGCGCAGATACGTGCATGACGCCTTGTCTGCACCAGAACCCCCTGCTTCGCATCCACAAGAATAATGGAAAGCTGAGCAAAGGAAGCTCCAACCGCCATGTTCCTTGTATACTCCTCATGTCCGGGAGTATCCGCAACGATAAAGCTTCTTTTATCGGTTGTAAAATAACGATACGCAACATCAATGGTGATTCCCTGCTCACGTTCTGCCATCAGGCCATCCAGAAGAAGAGAATAATCAATGGCACCACCTCTGGAACCTACCTTGCTGTCCAGAAGAAGGGCTTTTTCCTGGTCCGCATATAAAAGCTTGGAATCATAAAGAATATGACCGATCAGTGTAGATTTTCCATCATCTACACTTCCGCAAGTGATAAATTTCAGTAATCCGCTCATCCTAGAAGTACCCCTCTCTCTTTCTTTTTTCCATACTTGCAGCTCCGCCGTCGGAATCAATAACACGTGTGGTTCTCTCAGATTCCACAGAGCTTAAGGTCTCGTCAATGATCTCGTCCAGTGTCTCCGCATCAGACTCGATACCACCTGTCAGAGGATAGCATCCGAGAGTACGGAAACGAACCTTTTTCATCTGCGGCTCCTCCCCCGGGTTCAGGCGCATTCTGTCGTCATCCACCATGATAATGTTGCCGTCTCTGTATACAACCGGACGCTCTTTTGCAAAATAAAGAGGAACGATCGGGATATTTTCTCTCTTAATATACTGCCAGATATCCGTCTCAGTCCAGTTGGAAATCGGAAAAACACGGATGCTTTCGCCTTTATTGATCTCAGTATTATAAAGCTTCCACATCTCCGGACGCTGGTTCTTCGGATCCCAGGCCTGCTCTGCATTACGGAAGGAGAAGATACGCTCTTTTGCACGGCTTTTCTCCTCGTCACGACGACCGCCGCCAAAAGCAGCTGTGAAACCATATTTCTTAAGAGCCTGCTTCAGTGCTTGCGTTTTCATGATATCTGTGTATGCGGAGCCGCTGTCAAAAGGATTGATCCCCTGCTTCACACCATCCTGATTAATGTACTCAAGCATTTCGATTCCCAGATCCTTCGCGGTTTTGTCACGAAACTCTATCATTTCTTTAAATTTCCATGTTGTATTTACGTGAAGAAACGGAAATGGCGGTTTCTCCGGATAAAAAGCCTTCATTGCAAGATGAAGCATTACAGAACTGTCTTTTCCTATAGAATAAAGCATTACCGGCTTCTCGCACTCTGCTGCAACTTCACGGATGATATAAATTGCCTCTGCTTCCAGCTCATCCAAATGTGATAATCCACTCATATCTGATCTCATCCTCCTGTTCCGGCCGCCAGAACCGGCAGCACTTATCTTCTGGTCTAATATTTATTCGAATTCCGTCGATCCACATCGATCACGAATGTAGAACCGTCCGTTTTTGTAATGATCCAATGAAGGATATCCACTTCGCTTTTTACATTCATGATACTTCCGTTCCCGCCGATATCCGCACCAAGGAAAAAGTCGATGGCACCGGCTTTACATTCCTTTACACAGGAAACGCAGCCCCAGCAGTTTTTCGGATATTTCATCACGGCTTTTTTGTCTTCCATGACGATCAGGGTTCCCGGACATACTTCACTGCATTTTCTGCAGCCAACACATTTTTTCTGATCAATTCGTATGCTCATATGTGTCCTCCTTTACAATGTCGCGAAAAATCATCCTGATCTCGCCGTTTTCCAGTTTCGAATTTACATATTTATAAAATTTCTCATCTGTTTCCGGATGATCCAGATTTTCGTTAAAAGAATGCCATCTGGTCTCTTTGCGGTTTTTCAGATGAGCGATCAGTGAACGGCACACAATGAGACGCTCACGAAGTTCATATGCAAACATCAGCTCATGCATATCTGCTGCCGCTGTTTTTTCGGCAAGAGCCTGAAGCTGAAGGATTTTTTCATCTGCAAGAGCAAGCTGCTTCTCATTAAACTGATAATTAGAAGCAATTCCTCCCGCATATTCATCCATGACTTTCTGCATAGCCTCTTCCAGTTCTTCCACGGAAAATGCCGGTGCGTCTTCATTTCGGAACTTTTCGTACTGAGAAAGAATTTCCCCTTCCTGAACCTTAATCTCTGTCTCAGTCTGAATATCTGCTTCCTTCAGAGTTCCGGCCTTAAACTGTTTCACCATATCCAATGCTGCAAGCTTTCCTTCTGCAAGAGCTCCTGTTACATATTTCTGCGGACATCCACCTGCAACATCACCGGCTGCATATAGCCCCTTTACCGTGGTTTCACGGCCTGTATTTACCCAGTAGCCGCTGGCTGTATGACCGCCTACGATATACGGCTCTGTTCCCTGGATCTCCACATCCTGCTCGCTAGGGCTCTTTCCGCTTTCGATCCATTTCAGAGTCTGGCTCGGTGCCATGTTGAGATAAGCCTTCAGAAGATCTTCATCCTGTTCCTTCGTGATCCCTGTAGTCTTCAGGTAACACGGGCCGTGGCCAAGCTGATTTTCCCGAACTGTTCCGTAAACTCTCTCGCTTGTGGTCAGTCCGTATTTTGTCTCATAGATCTCGCCAGCTGCATTGATCTGTTTTGCGCCGACACCCTGTGCGATGGTTCCCGTAGGAGCAATGGTATCCTTGCAGCGAAGTGCGATAAAACGCATCTCAAAGGACGTCATCTCCGCACCTGCCAGGATTCCCATTGCGTATCCGGCACCTGTGTTAAACGGCGGATACCACATCTTATGTCTGGAAAATCCCGGATTGTTCGGCTTATAAAGTCCGGCCGCTCCGCCTGTTGCAGCAAGAACTGCCTTTGCCCGGATAATGTATGCAGTTTCTTCCATAATAGAGAAACCAACCGCTCCGTAAACCTGTCCGTCTTTTACAAGAAGGTCTGTGATATTTACATAATTCAGAACGTCTACGTTCTCAGCTTTATGAACTGCATTAGCAAGAAGTGGTTTAAAATTTTCACCGTTGATCTTGATGTTACGATTTCCTCTGGCTACATAATCACCATTTTCATCCTTCAGGATCACAAGCCCAAGCTTTTCCATCTTTGCAGTAACTTCGTTGAAATTCTCCGCTGCTGTAAGAAGAAGGTCCTGCCTTACGATCCCGGCGGCATCCTTTGTTGCATAATCTACATAATCCTGCGGCTTGCGGCCTTTTACAATGTAGGCATTGATTGCATTAACACCTGCTGCCAGACAGCCGCTTCGTCTGATATTTGCTTTTTCTGCGATCAATACCCTGCCGGCTTTCTGTTCTGAGAGAACCAGCGCCGCATAGCAGCCTGCGGTACCTCCGCCTATGATCAGCACATCTGTTGTAATTTCCTTTGTGTTTAATCTGTTTTTCATACTCATCACTCTGTTATCTGAAGCTCATGTACAGTTACATTTTTCTCTTTATCTACGCCAAAGGCCTTCAACACCGGATTTTCTGCATCCATAAGGGAAAGGATCAGATATTCGATGTTCGGGTCAAATGCAAGTCGTTTATCTTCTTCGGAAGGCCTTGACGGAGACTCCGGATGAGAATGAAAGTTTCCGATCATCTGATATCCGTTCTGACGGATATCCTTGATCGCGCTCAGCTGTTCCTTCGGGTCCATGGAAAAGTGTTCGTTGCTTTCATCGATATTTGTCAGCAGATACACCTTCTCGATGGTTTTTACATCGTCCTCAATGGTCCCGCCCAGAAGGCCGCAGGACTCATTGGGAAGTCCCTTTCTGCAGTGGTCTAATATTTTTTCGTAATCTTCTTTTTTTAATTTCAGCATTATCTTCGCAGCCTCCAATGGGTTTCTATACTTAATTTATAACGTCTGCACCCGCAGACAATTCTTTAGTGCTTCAGTTCACACACAGCCTGCTCATAATCGATCAGTTCTGTGATCGTCGGATCATCGCCGCATACCGGGCAATGATGATTCTTCGGAAGCTTCACGGTACGGAATGTCATCTTCAGTGCATCGTAGGTAAGAAGTCTTCCTGTAAGAAGATCACCCTGTCCGATGATGTACTTGATCGCTTCCATTGCCTGAAGGCTTCCGATCACTCCGCCCATGGCTCCGATCACGCCAGCCTGCTTACAGGTCGGTACGGCATCCTTTGGCGGCGGGCTCTGGAACGCACATCTGTAGCATGGGCCCTGTCCCGGAACGTAAGTCATCAGCTGTCCCTGGAAACGGATGATTCCTGCATGTGAAAACGGTTTCTCAGCCATTACACAAGCATCGTTGATCAGGAATTTTGCAGGAAAGTTGTCTGTTCCGTCAAGAATGAAATCGTAATCTTTGATCAGATCCATGATGTTGCTGGAATCTACAAAGGTATGATATGTATTTACAGTAACGTCCGGGTTGATTGCTTTCATGGTCTCAGCCGCAGACTCTACCTTCAGTTTGCCGACATCTGCAGTTGTGTGGATGACCTGTCGCTGAAGATTGGAAAGATCTACTTCATCTGCATCCGCGATCCCGATGGTTCCCACACCTGCTGCTGCAAGGTAAAGGGCTGCCGGTGCTCCAAGTCCGCCGGCTCCGATGATCAGAACCTTGGCATTCAGAAGCTTTTTCTGACCTTTTACTCCAACCTCCTTCAGTATGATATGGCGGGAGTACCGCTCAAGCTGCTCATTTGTAAAAGCCATTATCTTGCGCCTCCTCCCATGTAGTACAGGAACTCAACAACGTCGCCGTCCTTTACCCCTGTTTCCGGAACGTCTGCCTTGCTGATGAATTCATCGTTGATAGTTACGGTTACATACTCAGGACTTTCAATATCCTCTTTCTCAATAAGCTCTGTAAGCTTCAGTCCGTCTTCGTACTCTTTTTTATTTCCTGCAACTGTGATTGTCATTTCTCTGTTCTCCTATTCTTCAACTTTTCTTACGATCAGTGTATAAGTTCCGTCTTCGTTGTCCTCGAGCTTCAGGATCTGATGTCCTTCTTCCTTCACGCTTCTCGGTACATTCTGTACCGGCTCGCCATCGTTCATTTTGATCGCCAGGATCTGTCCGTCGTCCAGTTCCTCAAGTGCTACTTTTGCTTTTACAAAGGTTACCGGGCAAACTACATCGGTAATATCTACTGTATCATCAATCTTAATATCAGCCATTGTATGCTCCTTTCAAAACTTCCTGAAGTTTTTCAGCGCCTACCCGGTCGATGGTAAATTTAAAACGCTCTCCCGGATTTGCATGATCATCAAAGAACTGGATCGCTGCATCGGTCACTCTGAAAAGCTGCTCCTCAGAGGTGATCAGCGGAAGGAATTCCTGTCCCTTGCTGATGTGATTTCCAAACGTTCCGCCAAAGGAAACGATATATGCTTCGTTTACATCCCATGCATCCACCGGACAGGATTTTGCACATCTGCCGCAGTAGTTACATTTCTCTGTATCGATCACCAGCTTGTCCTCCTCAAAGGAGATGGCATTTTCTCTGCAGGCCTTTTCGCAGACACCACAGTGGATACATGCATCCTCTTTCCAGCTGACCTCAGCTGCTCCCTTGATCCCTACATCATTCTCCTCTGCCTTCAGACAGTTGTTCTGGCATCCGGTAACACCGAATTTGAATTTATGAGGAAGCTCTCTTCCGAAATATCTCTCATTTAATTTCACCGCAATGTCATAGCTGTTGATGTTTCCGCTTGGACAGACAGCATTGCCCTGGCAGGCTGTAACTGTACGTACTCTCGGTCCGCAGACACCGGGCTTGCATCCGCCTTTCGCAAGATCATCTTTTACATCATCAATATCATCTAATTTAATGAACGGGATCTCAACTCCCTGTCTGGAAGTAAGATGTACATATCCGTCACCGTATTTCTCAGCTACCTCTGCGATCTTCTTAAGGTTTTCTGCGGTAAGTGTACCGCCTACACAGGCAAGACGAAGAGAAAAATTATTCTTCTGCTTCTGTCTCATGAAACCACCTTTTTTTAATGTAGCGTAATCTACTTTTGCCATAACGAACTCTCCATTTCTCTGCTGGTGCAGCTCTTAGATTTTATCGGTTATTTTCTATCGCTTGTTTGAAATCTTCTTTTAAATCTTCAATATCTTCAATTCCCACACTGATGCGGATCAGATCCTCGAATACTCCGGACTGCAGCTTCTCTTCATCGGAGATGTGTGCCGCGATGGTGGATTCCGGATGGATCACCAGAGTCTTCGTATCTCCGATGTTGGAGATGATCAGCGGGATATTCAGGGAATTGATAATGGAAAAAGCCTTCTCCTTGCTTCCGGTTCTTACAGTTACGATAGCTCCGTAGCCATTCCTGAACTGCTTTTCCGCAATTTCGTGATAAGGGCTTTCTTCCAGTCCCGGATAATTTACTTCAATGTCACCACCCAGGCCCTGTAAAAATCTCGCAAGCTCCAGTGCATTGTCACACTGTCTCTGCATTCGAAGTCCCAGGGTTTCCAGTCCCAGGTTATTAAGGAAAGCATTCTGCGGAGCAAGACACGCGCCAGTGTTCCGGAAAAGTCCGTTTCTAAGCTTGGCGATGTATGCAAATGGTCCGAATTTCCGGTATGGAGCAAGTCCCGGATATCGGTCAGGGTCCCATTTCAGACCCTTACCACAGACAAGAATACCGCTGATGGCATCGCTGCTTCCATTGATATATTTGGAAGAGGAATGAACCACAATGTCAGCTTCAAGCTTCAGTGGCTGGATCAGATACGGGGTTGCCACCGTGTTGTCTACGATCAGCGGTACGTCATGCTTATGTGCCACTTCCGCAACTGCCTGGATATCGGTAACATCCAGCTTGGGGTTGCCAATGGTCTCCGCAAAAACAAGTCGCGTCTTCTCTGTGATCTCTGCCTCAAAAGCTTCCGGCTTATTCTCTTTCACATATTTTACGGAAATCCCGAAAGGCTTCAGATCATCGAACAATTCCACAGTTCCGCCATACAGTCCGCAGGCTGCCACGATCTCATCTCCTGCCTGAAGAATGTTCAGAAACGCATTGGTCAGCGCTGCCATTCCGGATGCACAGGCCACACTACCGATCCCATCCTCCAGCATGGTCACTCGCTTCTCAAAGGACTCTACCGTAGGATTGTTGATCCTTGTATAGGAGAAGCCCATTTTTTTATTGTCAAAAATTTTCTCCAGGTCTTCCGCGCTGTCATGTCGGAATGCGCTGCTCTGATAGATTGGAACCTGTGTTGCACCCTGTGGATATTTCTCGTTGGTGCCGTGGAGCAGCCCTGTATTAAAGCCGTATTCGTTCATAGCCTCTTCCCTTTCTTTTGTTGACACTTATATTAACCTACTATTCATAGTATGTCAATAGGAAAACGGGATTAAATGTATTTTTTTGTGTACACAACTATACGACAGCATGATACAATTATAACAGTTACGATAATTACAGCACCAAAAGAAAGATGCCCGCAGGCATACAAACCTACATTAAGAACAGGAGGTGATCCCTATCAATATAAACCCGAAGCTCCGGAATATTTTTCACTCTTTATTCAGTCCCACCCTTGATTTCCGCGTCCGGCTGTTCAACATCCTCGCCTTGGGAGGTACTGTGATCAGCCTGATCATGGCCTTTCTCAGTCTCGGGACCGGTTCCTGGAGAAATGTACTGATCAATTTTGCGCTGGTTGCAATCTCCGGAGGGCTTTTTCTTTATTCCTATTACAGTGGAAAATATCAGCGCTGCTACCTGATCACCATTGTCGTGATCTTTCTGCTCGTTTTTCCGGTGATGTTTTTTACCAGCGGCGGTTATCGTGGCGGCATGCCGGCATTCTTTGTGTTTGCTATTATTTTTACCGTGCTGATGCTGGAAAAAAGACGCGCTCTGATCGTTTCCCTGCTGGAGATCCTCCTTTATATGGGACTGTGTCTGGTTGCATACCATTTCCCGGACACTGTAACTCCTTTTGCCACGGAAGCAGACCGGCTGGCAGATATCCTTCTGGCGTTTGTCTCTGTAAGTATTGTCTGCGGCAGTGTTCTCTATTTTCATCTGAAGGAATATAACCAGCAGCAGCTCCTTCTGGAGGAACAGAATCTGCGACTGCGCTCCCTTGATAATGCCAAGTCCACCTTCCTGACCACCGTTGCCCATGAGATTAAAAATCCTCTGAGTTCCATTTCCCTCCACGCGCGGGACACCTCCGAGCTCCTTGAGGAAGAGCCTCTGGATTTCTCTCTTATGCAGGAAAATCTCCGCACCATTGAACAGTCGGTAATGCGGATCGACCGGATCGTGCTGGATCTGATGGATACGGTTTCCATTGAGCAGGGACGACTTGCCCTTTCCCTTGTCCCATCAGATCTGTCCGGTCTTTTGTATTCTGTAAAAAAAGACTACTGCAGTCATCCAAGCTTAAAGAACAATCAGCTGGTCCTTACGACACAATCCGGACTCCCGGAAATCTCTGCTGATCCGGAACGGCTGATCCAGGTTGTCACCAATCTGATCTCCAATGCAGAGCGTCACACCCAAAACGGAACCATCACCATTTCTCTTACCGGCGAACCGGGCTGGCAGACCATCTGCGTCTCCGACACCGGAACCGGCATGTCAGAAGAAATGCGAAAAAACGCACTCAAGGGTTATATTTCCGCTGATAAGGATTACTGGCGGCACGGCATAGGCCTCTATGTCTGTCATCAGATCATCACTGCCCATGGCGGCAAAATATGGCTGAAAAGTAAAGAAGGCGAGGGAACTCAGGTGTTCTTCTCACTTCCGGAGGAGGAATCATAAATGAATGAAAAGAAATCACTTATCCTTATGGTCGAGGATGAAGAACAGGTGCTGAATACCAACTGCCGGATGCTGCGGCGCCGTGGCTACGATGTCCACACTGCACAGACAGCCGCCGAAGCCTATCATCAGCTTGAAGAACAGCTGCCGGATCTTCTTATCCTGGACATTATGCTTCCGGACGGAAACGGTCTGGATATCTGCCGCCGCTTCCGCGAAAAAGCCATGAATCCGGTTCTTTTTCTCACCGGAAAAAGTGATATCCGGGATCGGGTAGAAGGACTTCAGCAGGGAGGCGACTATTATCTCACCAAACCTTATAATTTCGATGAATTTCTGGCCGTGATCCAGATGCTTCTGGAACGCCAGAAACGAATGGAAGAAAAAATAAAAGAAAAATTTCAGTCCTCCCGTCAGATCACCATCGGCAGCCTGCGGCTGGATCTTTCGGACGGCCATGCATATCTCAATAATGCCGACACAGGCCTTACCCGGACCGAATTCTCTCTGCTGCGTCTCCTTGCAGAAAACCAGGAGAAGATTTTTTCTGCAAAGGAGCTCTACGAAGCGGTATGGGGTAGCTGTGCAGGAACAGATACCAGCACGGTACGGCGGCATATCTTTAACCTCCGGACCAAGATCGGTGCCGAAGATACCGATGAGTATGACATTGTCTCGGTTTATGGGAAGGGATATCTTTTTACCTGCCGGTAAGCCGGCCTTTTCACGATCGGATAGCATATTTCCAGACCTGTAAGCAGCTTCCCGTAAATGTCTCTTTTTCTTCACATTTCCGGATATCGAGATCTGTCTGTTACAATGTACTTAACAGACAGATCTTTTTTATTTGTAAAAATTTATGATCAAAGAATAGTAAGCAGCTAACTGCTGCTCAATTTATCAGGAGGTGCCTATGCATAAAAAAATCTTAGTTCTTTTAACAGGCGCGATCGCTCTTTCCATATCTGCAGTCCCGGTCCTCGCTTCTGACCCTCCAACCGATGACGGTCAGTACATCTGGCAGGATGAAAACGGAGATTACTGGTACCGCAATGGTTCCGAGGATGAATATATCGGGGAAGGTAATTATGCCCCTGACCCGGATTCCGGTGAACTGATGGAAGGCAACGATGCCGGCTGGACCGAACAGGACGGTTATTTTGAGCCTCATTATTATTATGAGGACGGCAGTGTGTGGCTAGAAGATGCCACCGGAACCACATATATTGGCTCCAGAGATAAATATTATATTGATGACTACGGCAATCTTCAGGAATATTCCGATTCTGAAACTGATTCCTCCTCCGGAGATTCTTCAGAAGAATCCTCCGATACCAGTGGAAACTCCTCCTCGCAGGATTCCGATTCTTCATACCCAAATTCCTCTTCCGATACAAACACGGAAGATTCCTCTGAATCGGAAAAGCGCGGCGAGCTTCATATGCGGGTTGGATTCCCTGCCGATGATACGATCAGAGAATCCATGCCCGAAAAAGAAGGTTATTTCGAGCAGCGTTCCGTAAATGGCGGAAAAAGCACTGCCTTTGTTTTAAAAGTACCGAATTCCTCTCTGGAGGATTCTTCCCTGAAGGGTTTTCTGGCAGAATACTATCCGGTAAAGGGTGAGATCATCACCAAAAAGGATCTTACCTTTGAATCTTATCCTGCCACGAAATATCAATACTTAACCGAAGTCAACGAAGAAGAAAAAAATGTAGATGCTCTTGTATGCCAGGCTGACGATTATACATTCGGACTTTTTGTCCTGACTCCGTCAGATACCTATGATAAAGCCGCCGAAAAGGAAGCCACAGAGCTGATCAAATCCATAGATTTCGTTTACGCAGAGCGTGTGGATATGGCCATGACGGATTACTTCCAGGTCCTCACTCCGGAGCGCTGGAAATATCTCTGCCATTATGAAACAACCGAAACCGAAAATGGTGGATATAAACTGACTTATTACAATGAGGATGTTCCTGTACTGACCCTGGAAGCCAGATATTACAATGGTGAAGACCAAGACCAGCCTCTGGACAGTGTATGGCAGGGCTATCTCGGCCGTATCGAAACCGTCGACGGCAAAAAATACGATCTTCTGTCCACCATCAGCCAGTACTCCAAGGACGCCTCTGATGAATGGAAGGAAATGTATGACACTTATCTGGATGTCATAAACGGGATCCGTATAATGGACGGCTGTTCCCTGACCGAAGGAAGCCATGCCTGATCCCTTGTGATTCACAATATTTACATAAAAGAAGCTGCAGACTCTGTTTTTTCACTGTTCTGCAGCTTCTTTGTGTTATTGTGTCCAACTATATCTTCTGCTGTCTATCCTTCGTAAATCTGATCAAAAATCCCTCCATCTGAGAAATGTGTTTCCTGTGCCTTTTTCCATCCGCCGAAATCATCAATGGTGACAAGATTGATGTCCAGGTCAAACACATCGGAGTATTCCTTCAGAATATCCTGGTTTGACGGACGGTAATAATTATCACCGGCGATCCGCTGTGCTTCATCGGAATAGAGATAATTCAGATATTCCTCTGCCACATCTCTGGTGCCTCTTTTGTCTACGACTTTATCGACTACTGCTACAGATGGCTGTGCAAGGATGCTGATGCTTGGTGTTACGATCTCGTAGTCGTCCGGATAATCTTTTACGGAAAGATAGGCTTCATTTTCCCAGGCAATCAGTACATCACCCTGTCCGTTTTCCACGAAAGAGGTCGTTGCGCCTCTGGCTCCGGTGTCCAGGACAAGTACGTTTTTGTAAAGATCTCCGATGAATTCTTTAATTTTGTCCTCGTCTCCGTTATATTTATCTTTTGCATAGGCCCAGGCTGCCAGATAGTTCCATCTTGCTCCGCCGGAGGTTTTCGGGTTTGGTGTGATCACACCTACATCTTTCTTTACCAGATCGTCCCAGTCTTTGATGTTCTTCGGATTTCCTTTTCTCACAAGAAATACAATCGTCGAAGTATAGGGAGCGCTGTCCTCCGGAAATTCGTCCACCCATCCGTCATCGATGAGTCCTGCATCCTGGATCGCATCCACATCATACTCCAGTGCCAGTGTTACCACATCTGCTTCCAGTCCGTTGGCAACCTCAAGTGCCTGCTTGCCGGAACCACCATGGGACTGTGTGATCTCCACATCCTGGCCTGTTTTTTCCTTCCAGTGTTCCTGGAAGCTCTTGTTGTACTGCTCGTAAAGCTCTCTGGTCGGATCATAAGATACATTGGTGATACTGACACTGTCCGCCGCATAGGTGGTTACGCCTGTAAGGCTTCCGATTGTTGCTATTGCTGCAAGAGCTGCTACTGCTGATTTCCATCTTCTTTTCATAATACTTACCTCCTGTGTTTTGCCTCGTGTTTTGTTGTTGGGGCTATTATAAACATGAGTAAGTACATATGAAAACTATTAGATTGGAAACCGTTTTCAGTAGTTTTCGAAATCAGGGATATTTTGGCGAATTTTACAGGTTTTTATGTCTGATTTTTAGCTGTTATCCATAGATTTCGCACTCTTTTTTGCATATTCTTCATCACCGTTGAAAGATTTTGTGAAAACGCAATCAACCTTGTGAATTCAGCTCTTCCAGGAGTTTTTTGCGGTAAGCTTCATCTTTGACAGCACGTTTGAGATCTTCTGTGCGGTTGTTATCCAGTAAATATTGTGTCAGCTGCATGCCCTGTTCCATGCCACGCTCCATACCACACTCCATTCCACGTTCCATTCCCTCATCTAATAACATCTGACCAATTCTCGTCATCGCAACGACCTCCTTTATTTCGTCCAAATCTGCATTATCCAGAAATTTATCTGCCAATGTATATAACATTGCTGTTGTTTTCTCTGCGGTTAGATCTGTATTTCTTTTTGCCAGAATGATTGCTTCTCTGATCTTATCCTTCATCTGCATAGAGCCTGACATTAATGGTGTTAATGACAAGATTGCATAATCTTCTTTGGTCAGTTCTTCTCCATGCAGCTGCTTTTCTTTCATTCTGACAAAAACCTCATCTGCATTTTTCTCTTTAAGATAAACTGGCTGAATACGATAAGTAAACAAGCCCATGTTCAATTCAGCCTTTACTGACCGGATTCCTCCGGAATAAATCACGTATGTAATAACATTCTTTCCAGTCTTATGTGAATATACCGCATCATAGGCAAGAAATCTTCGTAAATCCTCTTCCCCCTTGTCTGTTGTCTGAAATTCTATATGAATATAAAATCCCTGTTTTGTGAGAAAGGTAAAATCCATATACATTGAATGAATAGTAAGCTCTACCAGCTCAGTCGGACCAACCTCCACAAAATCATAATCAATTCCGAGACTTTTCAGAATCGTATCACGAAAATAGTCAACACCCATTTTCATAACAGCATCTTCATGTTTTGCATTTGCCATAGGGCACCTCTTTTTTAGTTCAATATCGTTATCTGATGTGCCTTGAAAATGCTTTTGTAAATTTCTACACTGACGTTTTATCTTCTGTAAATCTTAATACTCTCCGTACGACCTCCTTGTTACATTTATTTTATCAGACCCGGACTGAAAAATCACTCTTGTTCTGACGACAAATTCTTCCAGCACTGTCCTCTGTTTGACAAAAATCTTTCTGCATTCATTCTTCCGAAACAGTTATCCACACTCACCCCGAAAAATCGCTCTTTCAGGCGGATGGTTTTCCACATATTCCACAGAAGTTATCCTCGGTAGTCTATACGATCCGATTTCGCCGCCTTCATCTCACAGATAAATATAATCATTCATGACCGGCTGCAGGCCGTGGTCTTTCAGGGCGTTAAAGACTTCGTCCACGGATCTTCCGTCGGAAATCTCAAACTGATCGTCGCCTTTATCTTCGATATCATCCACATGGCTTCCGATTCCTGTGCTGACACCTGCAGAGATCTTGGTTGCTGCGATATTTACCAGATTGTCACGGACACGCTCACACTCTCTGGTGGATACAGTAATACTTGCAAACGGCATAAACAGACGATATGCACAGACTACCTGCAAAAGCTGCGGTTCGTGTACATCCTTCGGATTGATCCTGTCGTTGTTGATGATCGGACGAAGTCTCGGGCAGGAAAAAGCGATCTCTGCGTGTGGATATTTTCTCTGCAGAAGATATGCGTGATATCCCGTTGCAAAAGCATCCTTGCGGAAATCATCTAGTCCCAGAAGTGCCGCAAAACCAACACCTCGCATGCCGCCTTTTAACGCACGCTCCTGTGTATTTAACCTGTATGGGAAAATCCTCTTGTGACCTGCCAGATGCAGAGTTTCGTATTTATCAGAATTATAGGTTTCCTGGAAAACTGTCACATAATCTGCGCCGCATTTGTGAAGATATGCGTACTCATCAGAATTCATCGGATACACCTCAAGACCGACTACCTTGAAATATTTCCGGGCGATCTCACAAGCCTTTCCGATATATTCCACATTAGATTTCGTTTTGCTCTCTCCGGTAAGGATCAGAATCTCCTGGAGTCCGGTTTCTGCAATGGCTGCCATCTCTTTCTCGATCTCATCTGCATTCAGCTGTGCGCGGCGGATCTTGTTGTGGCAATTAAATCCACAGTAAATACAGTAGTTCTCACAGTAGTTTGCAATGTAGATCGGTGTAAACATGCAGATACTGTTTCCAAAATGTTTCCTTGTTTCGATCCGTGCAGCCTGTGCGATTTCTTCCAGAAGAGGCAGCGCTGCCGGTGAAAGCAGTGCTTTAAAATCCTCCGGTGTACGGTTGTCATGAACAAGCGCTCTCCGTACATCCGCTTCTGTGTACTTATCATAATCATATGCGTTCATTGCGGAAATAACCTGATCCATTACATCAGATTCTTCCAGCTGTTCCATATCCGGAAGGTACTTCATGTGATCGATACGGTTCTTTTTCATATCTTCCAGAATTTCTTCATTTACGATACTTTCATTAAAATGGCCGTCCTGCTGACTGGCCTGTACTGTCTCTGCCATTACTCTTATGTCGCTCCTCTCATATATTGCAGCAATACTCTGGTCCTCACTGCTGCATATCTGTAAACTTAATTTCGATTGAAACCAGACAATACCTGTGTTTCACTACACAGGCAGTGCCTGTCCCCCGCTTAGTGTTCTGCGTTCAATCATTCATTTATCAATTTTACTCATGAAGAAATCCGGTCAGTGGTGAGGATGCACTTGCACCTCTCTCCAGAGTTCTTCCCATACCGGAAAGATATGCACTTCTTCCTGCCTCAATAGCTTTCTTAAAGGCTTCCGCCATAACACGGACGTCTCCTGCAGTTGCGATAGCTGTATTTGCCATAACTGCTGCAGCACCCATTTCCATAGCCTCACATGCCTGTGACGGGCGGCCGATTCCTGCGTCCACGATGATCGGAAGGTCGATCTCGTCGATAAGGATCTGGATGAATTCTTTTGTACAGATTCCTTTGTTGGAACCGATTGGAGAGCCAAGTGGCATTACACAGGCAGCTCCTGCATTCACCAGATCTCTGGCTGCATTCAGATCTGGATACATGTATGGCATAACTACAAAGCCCTCTTTTGCAAGGATCTCTGTTGCCTTGATGGTCTCGTAATTATCCGGAAGAAGATATTTGGAGTCATGGATAACTTCGATCTTTACAAAATCTCCACAACCAAGCTCGCGGGAAAGTCTTGCGATACGGACTGCTTCCTCTGCATTTCTGGCTCCTGATGTATTCGGAAGAAGAGTAACATCCTTCGGCACATAGTCAAGAATATTGGCAAGCCCACCCTCATTTGCACGGCGCAGGGCAAGTGTTACGATCTGAGTTCCTGCTTTTTCAATACATGCTTTTACAAGCTCCAGAGAAAATTTTCCGGAACCAAGGATAAAACGGGAAGTAAACTCATGGCCTCCCAGGATCAGTTTGTCTTCATTTGTGTTTGCTGTTGTCATTTTTTATGTCCACCTTTCTTTATGTCTGTTTGCAGAAAATATTTCCACCGATTTATAACCAGCGCCTTCTTCTGCCAGATCATTCTTCATTTGCATTTTTTCAGTAACTTATCTGTCAGTTACTGCCGTGGTATATATACCTAATTTTATCTCTATAGCGACATCAGCAGCTTCCGCCGCCCATAAACTGCAGAATCTCCACAACATCGCCATCTTTCAGTACTGTTGTATCGTAAGTGTCTCTCTTAATGATCTCTTCATTCAGCTCTACTACAACCTGCACCGGAACATAGTTACATGCTTCCAGATATTCTGTTACTGTCACCGGCTTTTCCAATGTTCTGCTTTCACCATTTACTGTGATCATGATCTCTCCTTTCCGGAAACTTCAAAAGCTATTCGTCAATAAAAAAGAGTTCACAAAGAAATACACCCGCGGTGGTGCACCCCTTCATGAACTCAGTTCACTCTCAAATTTCCCAATATTCAATTGTCGATACCGGGGTTAAAAGCATTCGCTCTTGATCCCTTCCCTGTAAATCCTGATCTTACGTATTCAATCGGATAAAAACATCCGCATCCAATAAAAAAGGAGATACACCAAAGTATCTCCCGTAAATTCATCTTATACGTTCCTACGTTGGCATTATCCAAATCAGGTATAAGGGTCGAAGTTGAAGACTTCCTCTCAGCCTGCCATCACAAGCTCCCCTGTTATTTACATGGTTTAGTATAAGGCGAATTATGATCAATGTCAAGAGCATTAAATTTTCTCACAATAGTTCCAATTTGTTCTAAACTATAGTACACTATAATTGCTGCCAACCCTCCAGCAGAAAGGAGGTGAAGTCCAGTGTGCGAATTAATCATCACATTTTTTGTTTCTGTTACGGCGGATATAGTTAGCTACTATATTCGCAAATGGCTGGACAGAAACGACAGGCAGTAACAGCCTGAAAGGCTTAAGCCCCCTTACATAACGGCATAGAAAACCCCGGAAGTGTGCGAGACTTCCGGGGTTTTCGTTTTTGCCAATGTTTGAATTTCATCACATTTCTTAGCTACTATCATCTTATGCTTTCTATACTAATTTGTCAACCGAATTTTATTAACGGCATCATCATAGGATGTTACTGTTATTTATAAGCAGTGAATCCCAGATCTTTCATTGTCAGATTTAAATTCTTTTTCAGATAATCATTTGCTACTTTCATTGTCGCTTTCATCATAATATTGGAAGAATCCTGCAGATCTGTCATCGCTTTTTTTCCGTTTGTATACAAGAAAGTCAGATTCTGACCTTTATAAGCAGATGCTTTTGTAGAAGAAGTCACCAGCAGAAAGACTTCATTTGTAGACAGGGCGGACTTCACACTGACCGTATCAGATTTCACACAGTTTCCGATAATATCCAGTCCGGCAAGGATTCCATCTGAAGGCATAGAGAGCATCATCCCAATATCTATCTTATCTTCTTTCTTCAGATAACCGATCATCAGAGTACTTTCTTTATCTACTTTGACATTTATAAACTGATTTCCGTCTTCAGTATATTTGCCTTTCTGACTGATGTATTTTTTCAATTTGCTATAATTCTGCGTCAATCTGGTATTAGCCGAGGTCGGATTCTTTACAGTAACCTTGCAGGTGAATTTTCTGCCACCAAGAGTCGCTGTGATAACCGCTGTTCCTGTTTTTACCGCGGTGATCTTTCCGACAGAAGTTATCTTGACAACATTTGTGTTGCTGCTCTTCCATGACGGTTTCAGACTGGTGCCTTTGATCTTCAGTGTATAAGTTTTTTTCGATGCCAGTGTCAGGCTGGTCTTATTCAGGGTGAGATAATTCAGACCTGCGATTGCTGTCAGACCTTTTTCATTATATCTACTCCAGATCGTATTTTTTCCGGATTTCCGGTAAGCTCTCACTGTGTAAGTATAGCTTACTCCGGTACTTACTTTTGTATCGGTAAACGTAACATTTTTGCTTCCTGTGAGGGTTTTTACTGCTTTCCATCCGCTGTTTCCGGTCTTGCGGTATACCCGGTATCCGGCAACTCCTTTTACCTGTTTCCAGCTGAAAATAATCTTATTCCTGCCGGAGATCTTAATAGAAGACATAGCCGGCGTTGCTACGTTTATCGCCGCCTGTACTTCTGTCGCACTGATCAACTCCGGAACCGCAGCTGGTGCCGCCGTTGCAATCATAAAACCTGTCAAAATGCCACATAAAGCTTTTTTCCAATTTCTTCTCATACGCTTTTTTCCTTTCTGCTTTGTGGTATATCTGGATTCCCTAACAAATATAGTATACATTACAAAAAATATTCCTGCTATGATATTTTTCACCGAATCGGGGCTTTCGGTGAAATTCGGCAGTTTCTACAATGGCTTGACACTCCCCTCAACTAAAGCAGGGGGATTCTTGCTTCTCCCACTACTGCATTGGCAAACACCTTACGG